>JBIILY010000045.1:0-7152 GCA_044338225.1 Chitinophagales bacterium | reverse complement strand
AAATAAACAAAATGAAAAAAATTGTAATGGTATGCCTTGCGGCTATAGTGGCATTTCAGATGAATGCACAAACTTTAGATGAAGTAATAAATAAAAACCTAGAAGCCAGAGGAGGCAAAGAGGCACTTGCAAAATTAAAAACCGTAGTGACAGAGTTAGAGATGGATGCAGGTGGACAAAAAATTCCAATGAAGACATATCTTTCTAATAATAAAGGATTCCGTATGGAAATGACTATTATGGGAATGGACAACAATATGGTAGTAAATACAAAAGAAGGTGCTATGTTTTTTCCTGTACAAGGTCAAAAAGGACCTGAAGCTATGCCAGCGGAAATGGTAACTTCTATGCAATCTCAATTTGATTTAGCAGGAGAATTCATTGGTTGGAAAGAAAAAGGATTGAAACTAGAGCTACAAGGAGAAGAGGAAGTAGAAGGCACCATGTGCTTCAAAATCTTATGTTTATATCCAAATAAAAAAGAAAAACGTTTTTTCATTGACAAAGAATCATATCAAATTATCAGAGAAAATGAAAAATTTGAAGTAAATGGAAAAGAAATGGATGGAAATCAAGATTTTGGAAATTTCAAAAAAGTAGATGGATATACATTGCCTTTTTCTATGACAGGACAAATGGGCGCAATGAAAGTGACCAAGTACACCATCAATTCAGAATTGAAAGATTCTTTGTTTGAAATAGCAAAAAAATAATGTAACGATAAAGAATATCTAAAAATAATAAGGCAAGTTTTGAATGAAAGCTTGCCTTTTTTTATAAATCTAAAATGTATTGTATGAAAAACACTATACTCAAAATAAGTGCACTCATTATCTTTTTTGCTTTTCGAGCGCAAGCGCAAGATGGTATTAATTCTTCTACATTCAATAATATTCAAGCTGTTTGGTACGGGCCAGGTACATTGAGTGGAAGAATTTCCGCTATAGAAGGTGTGTATAACGATCCCAAGAAAATAGTAGTAGGAACAGCTGGCGGTGGCGTATGGATTACCGAAAATGGCGGCGCTACGTTCAAAAATAAATTTGAGAAATACTGTCAATCTATCGGAGCGATTGCTATTGACCAAAAAAATCCAAAAACTATTTTTGTAGGAACCGGCGAATCTAATATGAGAAATACCGTAAGCTATGGCGAAGGCATGTATGTGTCTCAAGATGGCGGTGGTAATTGGAAAAAAATAGGGCTGGATAGCACCGAGCATATTAGCAAAATTTTAATAGATCCTACGAATTCAAAAGTTGTATATGTAGCGGCTCCGGGTGCTTTGTGGAGCAATAGCGCGCATAGAGGTTTGTATAAATCCGAAGATGGTGGGCAAACGTGGAACAAAATTTTATTTGTAAATGACAGTACAGGTTGTGCAGATATCGTAATGAATCCAAATAATCCAAACGAGCTTTTGGCTACAACGTGGCAGTTTAGACGTACGCCTTTCTCCTTCAATTCGGGTGGAAAAGGAAGTGGTCTTTTCAAATCGATGGATGGTGGAAAAACGTGGACAAAAATCACAAAAGGCTTACCCGAAGGCGATATGGGAAGAATTGCATTGGCACTATCGCCTAGTAAACCCAATCATATTTTGGCTATTGTAGAATCCAAAGTTACAGGTTTATATGAAAGTAATGACGGCGGACTTTCTTGGGCAAAACAATCGGCAACATTGAATGTAGAGGCTAGACCTTTTTATTTTAGCACGATAGCTTTTGACCCAAAGGATGACAGCAGAGTGTATCGTCCTGCTTATGAATTTTCGATAAGCAATGATGCAGGAAAATCGTTCACAGAAGCTTCCAATGAAGGTGTATGGCTGCATAGCGACCATCATGCGTTGTGGATCAATCCCAATTATACCAATCAATTATGGGTAGGAACCGATGGCGGTGTTTATTTGAGTAATGACCGAGGGGCTTCTTGGTTGTTTTTGCCAAATTTGCCAGTAGGGCAATTGTATCATGCGACATATGATTTCAAAACGCCTTATAATGTCTATGTAGGTTTGCAAGACAATGGCAGCCATATGGCGCCTTCACAAGATTTTGGTGGCGTAAATAATGGATCGTGGCGCGCGCTTTTTGGAGGTGATGGATTCTGGGTTCAGGCCGATCCAGACGGGAAAACAGCTTACGCGGAGTATCAAGGAGGAAATGCTTACAGAATAGACTTGGCTTCGGGAAAAGGAAATCCTATCCAACCCACTCTGACGGACAAAGAAGAGAAATTGAGATATAACTGGAATACGCCATTGATTTTGGGAGCTAAAAATCCAAAAAATTTATATATGGCGGCGCAATATTTGTACAAATCCACTAATCAAGGTAAAGATTGGAAGCGAATATCGCCCGATTTGACTACAAACGACCCGTTGAAATTGAAACAAGAGCAAAGTGGTGGATTGAGTGCAGATAATACTTCGGCCGAAAATCATTGTACTATTTATACTTTGACCGAAAGTCCATTGGATGAAAATATGATAGCCGTAGGAACGGATGATGGAAATTTGCAAATCACAACGGATGCAGGATTGACTTGGAAAAATGTAAGTGCAAATTATGCGCAAACAGGTATTCCTGGGCAAACTTGGATTACAAGTATAGAATTGTCAAAGTTTGATAAAAATATAATCTATGCTACGTTTGACAATCATTTTTATGGCGATTTTAATACCTATGTAGCTAAAAGTACCGATTTAGGAAAAACATGGACCAAATTAAGTACGCCCGATTTGAAAGGATTTGCCAGCAAAATTAAAGAGGATACTAAGAACAAAAATTTATTGTTTTTGGGAACGGAAAGAGGATTGTGGATTAGTACCAACGCAGGTAAAACATGGTTTAAATTCAAAAATAATATGAATGAAATGGCTATGGTGCGCGATATACAAATTCATCCAAAAGAACATGACGTGCTAGTAGCTACACATGGAAATGGCTTGATTGTATTGCGTGATATTGAGCCTATGAGAGCAATGGATAGCAGTACCGCTTCCAAAACGATTCATGTTTTTGAAATAGCCGATTCGGATATTTCATATGGAAATTTCATTTCTGGATTTCCGCTAAATCTAGGTTGGGAAGCACCTAATAAGAATGAATCGGTAGCGTTTACCTATTATTTGAAGAAACGAATGATTTCGGGTGATGTAGAAATAATAGTAAAAGATATGAAAGATGCTGTCATCAGAAAAATGGAGGGAAGTAATAAAAAAGGCATCAATGAAGTGAATTGGGATATGCGTATAACACCGCCCAAAGTAGCAAAAGGAGGCTCAAAGCCAGATTATGGTGGGTTTATAGCGCCAAAAGTCTTGCCGGGAATGTATAAAATTGTCTTCAAAATAGGCGATAGTTCGTTTGAACGAAAAATGAATGTCAAATTAAATCCAAAAAGCTCGATGACCTTGGAAGATTGCAACAAACAATTTGCCGTAGCCAAACAATGTATGAAAATGCACGAAAGCTTAGCTGTTTTGGTAGATTCGGTAACGGCTGTAGAAATGAATTTGAAAGCAAAAGGTATTCAAAAAGACATCGATTCCATCGCTTCGTTCAAGAATACCTTATTGGCAACTAAAAATTCATCCATTTTTGCCGATGAAAAACGTTTGAGAGAGGAAATCACCGAGTTGTATTCCAAGATTTGCAGTCAAGAATCCAGCCCTGGAAATTTACAAATGGAAAATTTAAAGAAATTGGAAAAGGAATTGGAAAAAGCACAAACAGCCTGGATGAAGTTAAGAAAAGATAATAATTGGTAAGCTGAAAATCCTCTAGGCAACTAGGGGATTTTTTATTTAAAACGCTCTTGACTGATTTATCCGTATCTTGTGTGCTTATTTAATAAGAAAAACAATATATTTTGACCAAAGAACAAATGGATTTTCAATCCTTACAAATAATAGATCCTATACAAAAAGCCTTAAAAGAAGAAGGTTACACAAATCCTACTCCTATTCAACAACAATCAATTCCTATTGTCCTCAAAGGAACCGATTTAATGGGTTGTGCGCAAACAGGTACTGGTAAAACAGCCGCCTTTGCCATTCCGATTTTACAATTATTGCACCAAAATAAAAAAGAGGGAAAACGAAATGTTCGTGCCCTAATCGTAACGCCCACAAGAGAATTAGCGATTCAAATAGGAGAGAGTTTTGATGTATATGGAAAGCATTTGCCACTCCGCAATGCGGTGATTTTTGGAGGTGTAAAACAGCATTCGCAAACCAATGAGTTGAAAAATGGCACGGACATCTTAATTGCTACGCCGGGAAGATTATTGGATTTGATTCAGCAGGGATTTATTAGCCTAAAAGATATCGAAATTTTTGTATTAGACGAAGCCGATCGTATGTTGGATATGGGATTTGTGCACGATGTAAAAAAACTAATTGTACTCTTGCCAAAAGTAAGACAATCGCTTTTTTTCTCTGCTACGATGCCCGATGATATTATCAAATTGGCAAATTCCATTCTTCATCAACCCGAAAAAGTAGAAGTAGCGCCTATTTCCTCTACTGCCGATACCATTCAACAGAAATTATACTATGTAGACAAAGGGAATAAAAACGGCCTTTTGATGGATATTTTGAACAATAAAGATATAAAAACAGCACTAGTTTTTACCCGAACTAAACATGGCGCGGATAAAGTAGTGAAAACATTGCGACGCTATGATGTAACTGCCGAGGCGATTCATGGAAACAAAAGCCAGAATGCACGCCAGTCCGCATTAACCAATTTTAAATCACAAAAAACACGAATTTTGGTAGCGACAGATATTGCGGCAAGAGGTATCGATGTGGACAATCTTCAATATGTGATTAACTATGAAATTCCAAATATTCCCGAAACCTATGTGCATCGTATAGGCCGAACAGGACGTGCGGGTGCAGCAGGAACGGCTATTTCATTTTGTGATGCCATTGAAAAAGAATATATCCGCGATATAGAAAAATTGATCAATAGAAGTATTCCTGTAGTGGAAGATCACAACTTTCCGCTAGAAGACCACAATCCTATTGTAGAACCCAAAGTTACCTTTCAACGAAATACGCCTAGACACAAAGATGCTCAGCAAAAACTCAAAGGAAATGGCGCTTCTCAGAAAAATAAAAAACCGTTTTATAAGAAAAAAGGGTAGTTGATTTTTCTAAGAAACTATTTTGTATAAAATTCTTTTACAATAGCTACAAAACGGTACACATCCTCAAAGGAATTGTACATTGGAACGGGTGCTACACGAATTACATCGGGTTCGCGCCAGTCGGCTACTACGCCTTTTTCTTTTAAAAATTGGAAAAGGGGTTTGGCTTCTTTTTTTGCAATCAATGATAATTGACAACCTCTTTCCAAAGGATTTGAAGGGGTGATGATTTGAATTTCGGAAATATCTTGTAGCAAAAATTCTAAAAATCCAGTCAATTTTTCACTTTTTGCTCTTAAATTTTGGATGCCCGCCTCGTCAAAAAGCTCAATACTCGCCAAATGCGCCGCCATAGGTAAGATTTGCGCATTACTCATTTGCCAGCCCGCAGCGCCTTCTTGCGGCACAAACTCTCGTTGCATAAGAAAACGCGTTTTTTCATCATTTCCCCACCATCCTGCAAATCGTGGCAGTTCGGGGCTATTGGCATATTTTTCGTGTATAAATACGCCCGAAACACCTCCAGGACCCGAGTTGAGGTATTTGTAACTACACCAGCACGCAAAATCTACGTGCCACTCGTGGAGCTTCAATACAATATTTCCAGCGGCATGTGCTAAGTCGTAGCCCGCCAAAGCGCCTACTTCGTGGGCTTTTTGTGTGATTTTTTCTAAATCAAAAAATTGGCCTGTATAATAATTGACGCCACCGAGCATAACAAGAGCTAGGCTGTCTTTATGTTTTTCTATTTCATATAAAATGGCTTCTGTGTCTATGCAATGCGCTCCCTCGCTAGGTTCCAAAAGAATAATTTCTTCGTGTGGATTCAATCCATGGAAACGAACTTGCTGTTGCATGGCATAATGATCGCTAGGAAAAGCTGCCGCTTCCATCATGATTTTGGTTCTTTTTCCCTGTGGACGATAGAATGACACCATCAATAAATTTAAATTTACCGAAAGGGTGTTCATCGCTACTACTTCTATGGGTTTTGCTCCAACTATTGTAGCCATTTTTTCGGTGAGGAAATGGTGATATCCAAACCAATTTCGTTTGGCTTCAAAATGACCTTCTACGCCATATTTAGCCCAATCTTCCAATTCTTCTAATATATATTCTTTTGTCTTTTTGGGTTGTAGCCCTAATGAATTTCCTGTAAAATAGATACAATCTGAGCCATTATGCTGCGGAATATGAAATTGGGAGCGAAAAGAAGCCAAAGAATCTTGTGCGTCCAACGATTGAGCATAAACTAACGTGTTCTGAAATGTCATGAATTTTTAAATTATATAGGACAAAAGTACATAAAATTTTGCTTCAACTAGTTAAAAAACCGTCATAAAGAAGGAAGTTTGAAATATTAAGCCTTTGCTCATAATGAATATAATTATAAATGGGCTTGTGCTGTATAGATTTCAATAAATTAAAAGCTATAAGAAATAAAATCTCTTTATTTTTGTTTTACATATTGAGAAATATTAATTTTTGAATTGAAATATAAACGTATGAATTTTTTTAAAATCCTGATTTTTAGTCTTGTTTTAACCACTTTTTCTTGTAAGGTAAAAGAGTATGAACAAGGAAATAATGCCGTAGTCAATGCCCTTAAAGCCGATAAAGCAAGCTATGATGTAGATGATGAAACGGTGAATTTAAAGTTTGAATTTAAAAAAGCATTTAATGTAGAATTGGAATATCTGGCTTCGATAGCATTGGTAACTTTTTATGATCAATCTATCGAAAAACTGAACAAAGAAGGGGTGAGATTTATTAACATAGCCATAAAACATCCTACGGATGAAAAAATATTTCAATATGCGGTGGGGCAAGTGCCTTATTACAAAACAGCGGTTAATACCTCGGCAATATTTATCGATAATTTTCTCAAATCCAATATGGAAGCAAATCTCCAATATGTAAATACAGATATATTGCCCAAAGAAAAATTACTTGAATTGAACCAAATAGCAGCTACGGTAATGGCTACAAACA
>JBIILY010000248.1:0-3014 GCA_044338225.1 Chitinophagales bacterium | reverse complement strand
AAAAGAAAGTATAAAAAGATTTTTTTTCATAGCACATAAAGTTTTCAAAAACAAAGATAAACTTTATTTCTTGAAATCCTCAATATTTTTCACCTCAATACAAGACTCAAAATCATTGGGATTATTGCTGGCAATGAGGACAATACGATTTTCTGCAAACGTATTCAACAATTCTTGAAACCATTGTTTTCCTTGAGCATCCAAGGTTTCGGTAGGTTCGTCTATCAGCAAAAAAGGCGTATCGGTACAGATAGCCAATATCAATTTCAATCGCTGGAGCATTCCCGTAGAAAAAGATTGAACTCTCTTTTGTTTATCTATATTGAGCGTAGCCAAAAGCGCTTCTATAGTAGTATTTTCATGCAGTTTTTTTACCGAAAAATGAAAAAGAATAGCCTCCTCTAGCGTGGCTTCGGTGTAGGGTTCTATATAAGGCGCTGTGTATGAGATACATTTGTATACATCGTCTAGTTTAATTTCATTCCCCGTCGTATCAAAATAACTAATTTTGCCTGTGCTGGGTGTGATAAAATTGGAAATCATTTTGAGCAATGTGGATTTGCCCGAGCCATTTCTACCTGCTATGCCATAACTATTTCCATAATGATATGTAGCCGAAAAATCCTCGAAAAGTTTGTTGTAATTATAACTTTTAGAAATAGCTTCTATCTGAATCATAGGGCGAGTAAGCTCTTTTTTTGCCTATTTGTCATAAATACTTCTAAATCCTTTCATCAATCCTATTTGAGATTGATTGATGAATTGTAAAATCATATCACGCTCAGCCGAAGGTGGAATTTGAGCTTCAATCATATCTACCGCTTTTGAGATATTTGAATTTTTTACAAATAAAATTCGATATATATCAAAAATATGATTGATGGTTTCTTGCGAATAGCCTCTACGTTTGAGACCTACACTATTCACGCCATGATACGAAGCGGGCATACGAGCCGCTTTTACAAAAGGGGGAATATCTTTATTGATACTAATGCCGCCGCTAATATAAGAGTGCGCCCCTATACGTGTAAACTGCTGTACATTGACGCCGCCGCCTATAATAGCCCAATCATCAATAAGTACGTGTCCTCCCAAATTCACCGAATTGGCTACAATACAATTATCGCCCATAATGGTGTCATGCCCAAAGTGTGCATACGCCATGATTAGACAATTATTGCCTATCTTTGTCTTCATAGAATGCGTAGTTCCTTTATTAATGGTTACACATTCGCGAATCACACAGTTGTCTCCTATTTCTACCAGGGTTTTTTCGCCTCTAAACTTTAAATCTTGTGGCACCGCAGAAATAACAGCACCGGGGAAAATTTTACAATTTTCCCCTATACGAGCGCCGTCCATAATCGTTACGTGGGAACCTATCCAAGTGCCTTTTCCTATTTCTACATCACCATAAATGGTGGTAAAAGGATCAATGGTAACATTATCAGCAATCTTTGCATCGGGATGAATATAGGCTAATGGTTGCAGCATTTAGAATAATTAATTAGTACACAATATTATATAGATGAAAAATGTATGTAATGCGTTGCATATTAAGAATTTTCAGGCTTTTGTTTTTTGATAATCGTCGCCATCATTTCGGCCTCGGTAGCAATAGAATTTCCTACAAAAATAGTGCCTTTCATTTCTACAATCCCTCTACGAATAGGGCTCATGAGCTCTACTTTCATAATGAGTGTATCGCCGGGTACTACTTTTCGTTTGAATTTGGCTTTGTCTATTTTGAGAAAATAAACATCGTACTGCGTGGTATCTTCTATGCTTCTAAGAGCAAGCATACCGCCACATTGTGCCATAGCTTCTATCTGCAATACGCCTGGCATTACATGATTATCGGGGAAATGACCCGGGAAAAAGTTCTCATTTGCAGTCACATTTTTGACACCAACTACAAACTCATCCGTCAATTCTATCACCTTATCTACCAATAAGAAAGGATAACGATGTGGCAAGATTTTTTGAATATCATGAATATCAAAAATAGGTGTTTTATTCGCATCGTATTCGGGTGCTACAATCTGCGTTTTGGATTCTTTTATTTTTTGTTTAATCAATTTAGCAAAATCCGTATTGATTTTATGCCCTGGATAGGTAGCTATAATATGCGCTTTGATAGGCATTCCTACAAGGGTAAGGTCTCCTATCACATCCAATAGTTTGTGTCTAGCGGGTTCATTTTGAAAATGAAGTTCAAGATTGTTTAAAAAACCTTCGGATTTTACCGTAATATCATTTCTATTGAACAATTTAGATAAATTGTCTACTTCGGCTGTTGTGGGCATTTGGTCTACCATCACTATGGCGTTATTGACATCACCACCTTTGATAAGACCTGCATTGTATAATTTTTCCAATTCATGAAAAAACACAAAGGTTCTACAAGGCGCTATTTCCGTCTCAAAATCTTCATAACTTTCCAATGTGGCATGCTGTGGTCCTACAATTTGCGATTTGTAGTCTACCATGACCGTTACTTTAAAGGTATCGCAAGGCATAGCTATGATTTTGGAACCTGTTTCGGGATCTTCTATCATAATATTGGATTTCAATGAAAATATATCGCGTACCGCATCTTGACGAAGTGTTCCCGCGGTTTTGAGTATATCCACAAAAGGTTTAGCGCTGCCATCCAAAATAGGCATTTCTTCATTGTTAGATTCTATCAAGACATTGTCTATCTCTGCACAATGAAGCGCACTCAATAGATGTTCAATAGTAATTAATTTTACGCCATTTTTTTCAATAGTAGTACTGCGCTCGCTATTGGTTACCCAATCGCAATTAGCATCGAGAATAGGCGTTCCTTCCAAATCTGTTCGTTGGAATTTAATGCCATGACCCGCAGGAGCTGGCTTGAGGGTAATTGTAACCGACTTGCCACTATGAAGTCCATAGCCACTAATACTCGCTTCGCTCTTAATTGTTTGTTGAAAATTGTTCATCGCACTATACTATTTTCTATTGTCAAAATAATTTTTTTAATCAATATT
>JBIILY010000247.1:0-3015 GCA_044338225.1 Chitinophagales bacterium | reverse complement strand
ATGCAAATTTTATAATAGCGCAATCAATTAAATTATTTAGACAAAAGACCTATCATAATATCTCAATGGCTGATATAGCGGAGTCTTGTGGCTTGCTCAAAGGGAGTTTGTATCACCATTTTAATAGCAAAGAGGCTTTGATGATCAAAGTAATTGAAACGATACATACTTTTTTCAATCAAGAAATTTTTAGTATTGCGTATTTGGAAGATTTGAGTCCTGCCGAAAAAATGGAACGGATGTTTAAGGCTACCGAAAAGGTTTTTGTCAATAAAAATACGGGGAAAATGTATGGCAATATGGGCGTAGAAAGTGCTATGGTGGTAGAGGAGTTTACGCCTTTGCTCCAAGCTTTTTTTAATGATTTTTTTAAAGCCGTAAAGAAATTATACAGCGAAAAATACGATGAAAAAGTAGCCGAAGAACTGGCAGAGCGCAGTGTGGCTGAAATAGAAGGCAGTATCATGATTTCGAGAATCTACGATGATACAACGTATATATACAATACTTTTAAGAGATTGAAACAACGATTAGACAATAATAAAATATAAAAAATGAGTGCTTTACATTGTATTTCTCCTATCGACGGCCGATATGCCTCTCAAACCTTACCTTTGGTAAATTATTTTTCCGAATTTGCTTTGATTCAAACTCGTATTGAAATTGAAATTGAATATTTGATAGCGCTTAATGGCATGAAATTAAATGATTTTGAGGCTTTCAGTGTGGAAGAAATTGAAAAATTGCGATCCATTTATAAGAATTTTACGGTAGAACATGCCGAAAAGGTTAAATCCATAGAAAAAATAACAAACCACGATGTAAAAGCCGTGGAATATTTCATCAAAGAACAATGTAATGCGATGCAGTTGCAGTTCAATTTTGAATATATACATTTTGGATTGACGTCGCAGGATATCAATAATACGTCATTTCCATTGATGTTTAAGCGTTTTCTGGAGCAGGATTTTATCCCAAAGATAGAAAATCTTATGAGCAAATTGGAACTACGAAGTCAAGAGTGGAAGCAAGTAGCTTTGATAGCCAAAACGCATGGCCAGCCAGCTACGCCTACTACTTTGGGCAAGGAATTTTATGTGTTTTATCACCGATTGGAATTGCAAATCAAAAATTTGAAAGAGGCAACTCATTATGCAAAATTTGGCGGTGCTACTGGCAACTTGAATGCACACAAAGTTACGTTTTCAAGTATGGATTGGGTAGCGTTTGCTAATCGATTTGTGGCGTCATTGGGGCTTGAAAGACAACAAGTTACTACACAAATAGAGCATTATGACGGTATGGCTGCTATTATGGATAATTCTAAGCGTATACAAAATATATTGATTGATTTGGCAAGGGATGTGTGGAGTTATATTTCATTTGATTTTTTCAAACAAAAAATTAAAGAAAATGAAGTAGGTAGTAGCGCTATGCCTCACAAAGTCAATCCTATTGATTTTGAAAATGCAGAGGGAAATTTGATGTATTCCAATGCTGTTTTGGAGTTTTTGAGTAGCAAATTGCCTATTTCTCGTCTACAACGCGATTTGACAGATAGTACCGTTTTGAGAAATATAGGCGTACCTTATGCGCATGGGATTATTGCACTTAATTCTTTGGAAAAAGGTATAGACAAATTGTTGATTAATGAAGAGAAAATTACGGCGGATATCTATAATAATTGGTTAGTGATAGCAGAAGGCATTCAAAATGTACTGCGAAGAGAAGGGGTAGAGAAGCCTTATGAGTTATTGAAAGAATTTACGCGCAAAAATCACAAACCGTCTCCAGAAGATTTTGAGAATTTTATTGAAGAATTGCCTGTAAAGCTTATAACGCCTTTTAATTATATTGGCTACGCAAATGAAATGTTTTAACGATTGTGTAATAAAAAATATTATGTTTACCAAATTCTAATTTCAAAAATAACAAATTTAGTGAAAAATACACGTTTTCAGTTTTATATTTTAATTTTTGGAGTAGCGGTATCGCTCTTGAAATTTTATGTATATTTTCATTCGATGTCCAATGCTATACTTGCCGATGCGCTAGAGAGTTTGGTGAATATTATAGCGGGGCTTTTTACGTTGTTTAGTTTGTATTTAGCGTCCAAACCTGCGGATATTTTGCATCCTTATGGACATGGAAAAGTAGAGTTTTTGGCAGCGGGATTTGAAGGGAGTATGTTGTTTGGGGTAGGAGTATATAGTATTTTAAAAGTGATTAAAAGCTATTTTGTACCGCATCAGTTGGATATAGATCAATTGGATTTAATCATAATTTTGGCTTTAGGATTGATTAATTATGGACTGGGAATCTGGTCTCAAAAAAAGGGTGTACAATCCAATTCTCCAGCTCTAAAAGCCAGTGCCATGCATCTCAAAAGCGATGGTTACACATCTCTAGGCATTATTTTGGGCTTATTATTTGTCTATTTATTTCATTGGAATTGGATGGATAATGTAATTGCAATTGTAGTGAGTTTAGTGCTCATTTATAGTGGCTACAAAGTTATAAAAGACTCCATTGAAGGGATTTTGGACAAAGCCGATACGAATATTCTGGAGGAAGTGGTACAATATTTGGGAAATAATAGAAAACCCAATTGGATTGATATTCATAATCTACGAATCATCAAATATGGAAGTAATTTTCACTTGGATGCGCACATGACATTGCCTTGGTATTTTAATAATAGACAAGTACACGACGAAATGAAAGAAGTACACAGCCTCATTAATACGCATTTCAATAAAGAAGTAGAGATATTTATTCATCCAGACCCTTGCGAACCCTATTGCTGTCACGTATGTTCTATTGAATGTCACGAAAGACAAGCTCCGTTTTTAAAAAAAGAAGAATGGACGCTAGATAATGTTCTAAAAAATGAGAAACATAAAATTGTATAAAAAAATCCGAAAGATCATTCTTTCGGATTTTTTTTATGAATTATAACTTAAATGCATACTGATACGTATACGGTCTATTGGGATAAAAACCTTCCATTACGAT
>JBIILY010000246.1:0-3017 GCA_044338225.1 Chitinophagales bacterium | reverse complement strand
TTCAAAAAATAAAAAGAGAAATAGAAACTTCTTCATTTGATGTTCAATTAGAAAATAATATACAAAAATACAACAAAAAACAAATTCGTTAAACAAAACTTAGATCATTTGTTCATAACTTATACCAATCTTACATACAAAATAGTCTAAACTATTTTGTATGTTTAGAGTGGTAAATACCGTCATAACAAGCAAATTGTACTATCAAGAGATACGAAGATTGGACTATATTGATTGTTTTTACGGTATTAACACAAAAAAAGCCTCTTCAATGGAAGAGGCTATTCATTCTTTATTAAAAAAGAACCATTTTTTAGTTCAAATGTTTATTGATTATTTCTTGTAAAGCTGCTTTTGGCAATGCGCCTACTTGCTTGTCTACCAATTCACCATTTTTGAAGAATAAAATAGTAGGGATATTTCTAACTCCGTATTCAGCAGCCAAATCTTGTTGATCAGATACATCTACTTTACCGATAGTCATTTTACCATCCAATTCTTGACTCAATTCGTCTACAATGGGAGATAACATTTTGCAAGGGCCACACCATTCTGCCCAAAAATCTACCATTACTAATTCATTTTCTTTTGATAATAATTCGCTGAAATTATCTGAAGTTATTGTTAATGCCATTTTATGTTTAATTTATGATTTTTAATATCTTTAAAACGAATCTTTTTTTAAAATAGTTCCTTAGAATTTACAAAAATCATTTTTACAAAACTTTTTAGGCAAAAACAGCTATATTTGCCTATTAAAAACAGACAATTTGTTCCACGAAATTTTCATTTTATTACAAAAAGAATTCAAAAATGAATTGACAAAAAAAACGAGTCTATTGAGTATCTTGTTGTACATAGCCTCTATCTCCTATTTGCTTTTTTTCTTGATGAAAACGCAAGGAGCCTTGGTCAAATTGGAAGTGAAATTTTGGAATATGTTTTATTGGATAATTGTTTTATTTTCTATTATCAATAGTATTTACATCAATTTTTCAAAAGACAACAAGGCGCGCATGTTGTATTATTTCAATATGTTTCGTCCTGAGAGTTTTATTCTATCCAAACTCATTTACCATTCCATTTTTTCTACCATTATTGCTCTATTCACCTATTTGTTTTTTGGCATTTGGCTGGGCAATCCTATTGAAAACAACGGAATTTTTCTACTGACTATTCTCATCGCTACCAATGCTTTTTCGGCTATTTATACGCTCATGACCGCTATTTCATTTCAAACCAATCAAAGTACCTTGTTGAGTTCCATTTTGGGTTTTCCCATTACCATTCCTATTATTATTTTTACAACAAAATTGTGCAGAGAAGCCTTTAGCGAAACAATTAGCGGCCATTTCTACACAACCTTATTTTCCTTATTAGGATTCAATTTTATATTAATTTTCTTATCCATCATACTTTTCCCTTTTTTGTGGAAAGAATAATAAACGCTATATATGTTTTTAAATAATAGATTCTTACAAGCATTAACCATTCTATTTATACTTCACAGTATTATTGGAGGATTAGGGCTTCCCCTTTCGCCAAATATAGAAAGCACTAGCTACGAAAAAAAAGATAGTTTGCTTATTTTCAGTCTCTACACACCCAAAATCAAAGAAAAAAGTCAGCTTTATTTACTATTGAATCTTCCTAAAGAGAAAAAAATAGCAAAACCGATAACTATTAATCAAACTAATGATTCTATAAAAGCTGTCTTTATAAATCCTGAGTTTTATAAAGGCGTAAATAAAGGGATGAGTTTTGATTTGATTGCTCAAAATCCAAAAGATGGACAAATGTTCTATTTTTCAGCTTTCAGTGCGGACACTTCATACAATCAACAAACTTGGATTACTGAAGACAAATCTATACTTAAAGATTCTAAAGATTTTAAATGGTCATTTCCCAATAGAAATATATTGAGAGAAAGTATACGAAATCTATTTTTTCATGTTCCGATGTGGTTTGCAATGATGTTTATGCTCATTTATAGTGCTTTTTTCTCAGTTAAATATTTGAGTTCGGGACAAATAACACATGATGAAAAAGCCCATAATGCCGTAAAAGTAGGTATGTTTTTTGGAACAATGGGAATCCTTACGGGTATGATATGGGCGAAACACACATGGGGCGCATACTGGACCGACGACCCAAAACTGAATGGAGCCGCAATTGGGATGTTATCATATTCAGCCTATTTAATTTTGAGAAATGGAATAGAAGACGAAATCAAAAAAGCAAAAATAGCCGCGGTATATAATATTTTTGCCTTTACCATATATATCATATTTATTTACATTCTTCCTCGAATCAACGCCTCGCTGCATCCCGGCAATGGCGGCAATCCAGGATTTAATGTATATGAACAAGACAATACCATGCGTGTATTTTTCTACCCTGCCGTAATAGGCTGGATTATGGCATCTTTGTGGCTGAAAGACACGCTTTTGTGGATAACTTTAAATAAAAAGGAATCTTTAAATCACTAATTAAAAAAAATCAATATAATTTTGCCGTTTCAATTCAAAAGGACATGAATGTAGATTTCATAAATCAATGGGTAATTTCCACCGATAAATATGCGGTTGTGATTATTGTATTGGCTATAATTTTCACAGGAGTGGCTTTATTTTTATTTTATTTATCTAACCAAATTAAAAAACTAAAATAAGTAAGACATGTCTATAGCATCTCAAGAAAAAGAATTAAGCTTTTTTGAAGGCGTTGGTCACTATTTTGACAAAGCTTCAAAATACACGGATGTAAATCCAGGATTATTAACATTAATCAAAGCATGTAATAATGTATTGCGCTTAAAATTCCCTATCAAAGATGAGAAAGGAGAAGTAAGAGTTATAGAGGCATACAGAGTGCAGCATAGTCACCATAGAATGCCTACAAAAGGAGGCATTCGTTATAGCACACATATTGATCAAGAAGAAGTAATGGCTTTGGCGTCATTGATGACCTATAAATGTGCGTTGGTAGATGTTCCTTTTGGTGGTGCTAAAGGGGGT
>JBIILY010000245.1:0-3019 GCA_044338225.1 Chitinophagales bacterium | reverse complement strand
AAATTTGTTGGACTTTTTTTATGCGTTTAAGATATTATCTATTTGTTTTGAAAGTTCTTCCATACTGATGCCACTTTCCAGTTGGCCTTCTTTTGCCAAGCTAATAATACCCGTAGTTTCGGATACAATAATCGAAATCGCATTGGCCACCTCGGTAACTCCTACGGCACTTTTATGTCGCAATCCAATACGTTCGGGTAAATCTAATTTTTGACTTATGGGCAATACACACGATGCTGCTTTTATTTCTCTACTTTGAATAATGATAGCGCCATCGTGCAAAGGACTTTCTTTTACAAAAATACTCTCGATGAGTTTACTCGATATTTTTCCATTAATAGTGATACCAGTATTGATGATATTGGAGTAGTCACCCATTTCAAAGAAGACAATAATAGCTCCAATTTTATTTTCGGATAAGAACTGCACAGCTTCAGATACATTATCAATGATAGTTTGATTTTTGTAGGACAAATCCGATTCAAAAATGGAGTTTCTAATTTTTCGTATTTGTCTTGAAAATCGATTATTCCCAATTGACATCAAAATATTTCTCAGCTCGGGCTGAAAAATAATTAAAATAGCAATAAACCCATATTTTGAAAATTCATCAAATAATTTTGAAAGCATATTGAAGCCCACATAAGACAAAAATAATGAGAATAGATATACAAACATAAGACCAAATAGTATATAAAATGCTACCGATCCCTTAAAATATCTATATATTAAAATACCAACTATCACCAAAATGATAATTTCTATAAGATTGAGAAGTTCAAATGTATTTAATAATACCATAAGTCTAAAATCAATTGGATTTTAATAAAATTTAAAGGTAATAATAAAAAATTAAAAAATGTTAATTTTTCTTCATTTGCTCTAAAATTTCAGCTAAAAGCTTTTCTGTTTTTGAATCTTCAGCTGGCGGTGCTGCGGGGACTTCTTCCTCTTTTGTACGGAATTTATTTACCGCTTTAATGATAATAAATAAAAACAAGGCAACCACCAAAAACTTGGTAATAGCAGCAAGTGTTAATCCATATTTAATTTCAGCTTCACCTATTGTGATAACCATTTTTTCAAAATTCTTGCCTCCCATCAAAATGCCTATGATTGGCATGAAAATATTGTCTATTATAGAAGATACAATCGAATTGAAAGTAGCTCCAATGATAGTAGCAATAGCTAAGTCTAATACATTGCCTCTAAAAACAAAGGCTTTAAATTCTTTCATCATATAATTTTATTTTAATGTTTTGTTATAATTATCAATAAATCCAACCATTTGTTCTGGCGCTAATTTTTTAGCTATAATTTTATTATTTTTATCCAATATAAAATACTCTGGAGTTGCTTTAATATGATATAATACCAAGAATAAAGGGTTCATTTGGAATTTTGGATCGGCATAATTTTTAAATCTTAATTTATTGTTTTTGACGAAGTTTTTCCAATCTTCGATATTGTTCCCTTTATCTGTAATCGTACTTACCGCAAATACATCTGTTTTACGTTTTAGCAAATCGGGGTATACACTGTCCAATTTTGGAATTTCTTTTTTGCAATGTCCACAGTCTGGATTCCAAAATACCAAAATTTTGTACTCACTTTTCATATCATACAATCTACTAGATTTTACTAATGTTGTATCAAATGCAGCAAAATCTGGCGCTACTTTACCTATCATCAAAGGCTCAATATCGTCGGCATCGTATTGCATCTTTTTTATAGTAGCGCTATCGGTCCATGGAGCACGTCCTTTTTGGTAATAATTTCGCACCAAATGAACATATAATGCATCCTGTCCCATGATTTTACTATTGGCAAAATCATTGATAAGCGTTCCAAGGCAATATCGATTCATCATAGAATTTGGATCTTTGATTTTCCCTAAAAAATGATCAATTTCTACTTTTAAAGTATCTGGATGTTTCAAGACAATTTTATCGAAAAACGTTTTGAATTTTCCTTCAAATACAGGCGTATAGAGAAGTCTATCGTCATTCAAATCAATATTATCCCAATAATGTGATTTGTAATAATTGTATTGAAAGTTGGAATCAATCAAAGTTCCATCTGTTTTTTTCGGGGCATCGGGAACCTCTATTTCCTTCATCATTTTCATGATTTTTGAATACAATAGCGTAGGATTGGTTTTGATGACGCCATCGCGTTTATCTTGAATCATTTTATCCATCTCCTTCATACGCTCTTCGATTTTCTTTTTGTCCGATTCGCTTGTATTAGCTGCAGTAAATTTACCTTTGAGATCATTCATTTCTTTGTATAAAGGCTCTACAAATTTAATTTCAGAATAGAAAAAGTCATTTTCTATACTATTTTTTATTTGAACTTTGTTGATATTAATTGAATCAAAAAGAAGTTCCATATTCATTTCTTTTTTCGACACCAAAAACTCTACATAATTATTTCCCAAAGTAGGAAATACAATCATGTATATACCACCTTTGATTTTGTCTTCGTTGTCTACATAAATGGTTTCGCCTTTTTTATCAAAAGCCAATGAATCGATTTTGTATTTATTGCTTCCCATGTGGTTGGCAAGAAGACAATACTTGTTTTCGAGACCTTTTGCTTTGATTTTCAGCTTAAAAGCTTCCTTTTTTACTTGTGAAAATGCTGATATAGTGGATAAAAGTAATAACGCTAGTAAAATTCTTAACTTCATTTTGATTGAATTAATAATGTTTAAATAATTTTCCAATTAGTTAATGCAAATATAGTCAAAATATTGTATGTATTATCTTTAAAAATTGCTAAAAATGATAATTTAACCCGATTTTGGAATAGAATCTTTAGTTTTGTAGGTTCATTTAATTATAATTAACAATTGTCACATGGCTCAAATTCCTTCGGTAAAACTCAAAAAAAATCGCGCTTCTTCATTATATAGAAAACATCCTTGGATTTTTTCGGGTGCTATTTATTCCGAAGTATCTACTTTAAAAAATGGCGATTTAGTTCAGGTTTTGGATGAGAACAATGAAGCGTTAGC
>JBIILY010000244.1:0-3024 GCA_044338225.1 Chitinophagales bacterium | reverse complement strand
ACCCATTAAAATATCGTTTTGACTCAATACGTTCTTTGTTATAAAGGCTTGTATCTACTATTTCATTTTTATTAAATTTTGACAACAATTTATTTATACTCAAAATTGAAGCAGATATATTAGAATGACCATATAAGTTTTTATAAGCATTTCGTTCATCTCTTTCAATTTCAATATCATATACATTTTTCAAAGTATTATTTTTTTGCATTAAGGGATATGCAAAATTTTCGGATCTAAAGCTATCGTTAAAATGAATTTGTTGAAATAGTATATTGTCTTTATCTTTGATGAAATCATTTATTATTTCATCAAAATGCTTTTTATGAATTTTTTCTAAAATTAACGCTAAAAGCATATAATTAAAGTTTGAATAATCAAACATTTTATCTACTTGTTCCTTTCTATTATATGTTATAAAATGATTCTCCTTTTTGAAATTTTCATATAAATCTTTGTTGTTATAACTTTTTGAATTATTTATAAATTTGATAAATCTAAACTGTAATCCAGAAGTATGATTAATCAAGTCATTAATTGTTGTTTCTTTAATTGGGAAATCTATTAAAATACTATCCACAGGTGATCGCAAACTTACTTTCCCTTCTTCTACCAATTTCATTATTGCAAAACTTGTTAAAATTTTACTGACACTTGCTAGAAAAAATGACGAACTATCATTAATTTTTTGTTTACATAAAAAGTCTATACATCCATGAGATTTTAAATAAACAATACTATCTTTAGAACTTACAAGAACAACCCCATTAAATCGATTCAAATTAATTCTTTTTGAAATAACTGTGTCAAAATTTTGTGCATATAAATTGAAATGAATTTTTATTAATAAAAACAGAATAAAAAACGTCAGCATTCTTTTCTTAATCATAGTATTAATATTTAAATTACTTCTTTTTACTATTCTCAGAAGCCAAAATGATTTCATAAAACAAAATAAACCCTAAAAGGAACAGACATATCACTTTCTTCAATAAATTGATTTCGTGCCATTTAAACAATTTATCTACGACTAAATAATAACAATACAATTTTGACGAGCCAAAAAAGAGTCCTTTGAGAATTTGCGCTTTAGTAATTTTCATAGAATTAATATTTTCAATATAATTGTAAAAATACAAAACATTATAATAAATAGTAATTAAATATTTACAGCATTAATACAACTTCGCCACTTCTTCTCGCATGATGCGAACGATGTCTTGCAGGTTGTATTTTGGAGACCAATTCCAGTCTTTTCTAGCGAGGCTGTCGTCTATACTTTGTGGCCAGCTTTCGGCTATTTGTTGGCGGAAATCGGGTTCATACACTATCTCAAAATCAGGATTTTGACGTTTGATTTCAGCAGCTATTTCTTCAGGAGAAAAACTTATTCCTGCAATATTGTAGCTGGTTCGGCATTTGATAGCTTCTTTTGGAGCTTTCATAAGGTCTATTGTAGCTCGTATACAATCTTCCATAAATATCATAGGGAGCGTAGTTTCGGGTTTCAAGAAGCATTTAAACACCTCTTTTTTGGCATCCGAATGAAAAATATCTACCGCATAGTCTGTAGTACCTCCACCCGGAAGACTTTGATAGCCTATTACACCGGGATAGCGCACCGAACGTACATCGAGTCCATATTTATCAAAATAATATTTGGCCCATAATTCACCAGCCACTTTGCTAATTCCATACACAGTAGCGGGAATCAAAGGTACATGATTGGGCGTATCGGTCAATGGAATTTCTTCCCCAAAAACGGCTATGGTACTTGGGTAAAACACTTTTTCTACGCCAAGCTCTTTACTGGTTTCCAATACATTGAAAAGTCCACCCATATTCACATCCCATGCCCATTTTGGATTTTGTTCGCCACGTGCCGATAGGATAGCCGCTAGATGAAAAATTACTTTTATATTTTGAGATTTTACTACTGCTTGCAAGGCCTCTTTGTCCATTACATCCAAAGATTGAATGGATAAAGCTTCATTGGCTTTCAAATCGGTAGCAAAAACACTATCCACACCATATTCTTCGCGCAATTTTGCCAACAATACCGTCCCTATCTGTCCTCCTGCGCCAATTATCAAAATATTTTTTCCAGTCATGGTCATTATTTAGATTGCAAACTTATGAAAAATAGCTTCATTGAGACAAAAAAAAAGCGACTTTCAATATAATTGAGAGTCGCTTTTCATTATTTGTTAAAATTAATTTTAGTTTGTGAATTTCATCAAATCCGTTGCTTCTGTATTTGCCGGATCCAATTGCAAAACACCGTCCAAGTATGTTTTTCCTAAGACTTTATCATCCATGTTTTTAATAGCATCTTTAGCAAGATATAATTTTGATTTGATAACCAAATTTTTGAATTTTACTTCATTACCAGTTGTCAATTCCACATATTTCAAGAAATCAGGCTTAGCAGAAGCCGTTGCTTGAGTAGGATCGGCAAACATTTTTACATTGGCTCTTTGATAGTATGCATTAGCTGTATTCGGTGAAATTTCTATAACTTTTGAATACCAAATATCCGCATTGGCATAATCTTTTTTGCCATAATACGCCTGTGCCAATTGAAAATAATCATCCAATGTAGGATCTACCGCCTCTACTTTCATTTTATAAAAAACAATGGCGTCGTCCATTCTACGAATTGATTTTAAATAATCCGCAATTTTACGAAGCGTTTCTTTACTTTCAGGTTTGATTTCATAGGCTTTTTTCAATGTTTCTACAGCAGCTGAAGTGTCTTTGCCACTAGCTATCATAGATTTAGCCAAATATTCATAATCATCTGGGATAATTTTATCTTTTGGTTGCGAAGCAATAAATTTCTCCATAAAATCAAGCGCTTGGCTTGCTTGACCTTCCTCAAAATATGAATATCCAATCAATCGATTCAAATAATTGTATTTATTGTTGGATTGGATAATTTGATTGATAATATCAATAGCACCTTTATAATCTTTTCCCAAGAATAAAATATTAGCCATCATGGCCATATCGTCTGGGTTTTTA
>JBIILY010000009.1:0-11188 GCA_044338225.1 Chitinophagales bacterium | reverse complement strand
AATCAGTCACATCTATTTCAGAAAAAGAAGTACAATGCGCCGAAATTTGCTTGGACTGCACCATGTGTTTTGCTATCAAAGCACGCATTCTATCAAAAGGTACATATTCGTCCCCTTCGTCCATTTCGGGAAGATTTTCCGATTTTGTTTCAGTAATATTTTGAGGAATTTCTACGGATTCAAAGGCTCTTTTTTCGTTAAAATGTGTTCTGTTCTTTATATATAGCCATGCGTCTTGCTTTGTAATTCTACCTTCAAGCCCAGTAGCAATTATATGACCTATCTCCTGCTCCGTTATATCATTTTCTATCAATATTTTTTTCACTAAAGGAGACAAATTGTGAGTATTGGCAATGGATAGATTCGGTTTTGAAACCGATTTTTGCAATACAGGACTTGAAGTAGGTAAAACTGCTGTTTTTGAAGCATTTTCTAGTAAGACTTCTCCATAAACCTCAACTTCTGCAATAGCCTGATTTACAGCTACCACCGCATCTTTTTGAAAATGAATTTTGAGAATCTTGCATTCAAAAGGCGAGGGAATTTCGCTATCAACCTTATCTGTAGACACTTCTACGAAGGGTTCATCTTTTTTGACCATATCCCCTTCTTTTTTCAACCATTGTATAATGGTGGCTTCCGAAACACTTTCTCCCATTTTGGGAATAGATAAATAATGTATTTTCGTCATATTTTTTTCTATTGGGAATTATTGATTCTCTGATTCTAATTTTATTATAGCAAATATAGAATAATTCATTATATCTTGATAATTTGAAAAAGCCCCTTCGGAAACTTCGGTTTTACCCATATTATCTTCTATCTGCTTTATTCTCAATAATTTGGTAAGAATTAAATCGGTAAAACTACTCACGCGCATATCGCGCCATACTTCACCATAATCGGTATTTTTCTTTTGCATCAATTCAAATGTAGCTATATAATATTTGTCATAAAACATTTGGAGACGGTCATTGGATAAAGATATCTCTTCCTCTATAACTTCTTCACATTTAATCATAGCCATGATACAATAATTGATAATGGACATAAACTCATCTTCTATGCTATCTCCTACTTTATTGACATTTGAAATTTCAATATTTCTAATTCTTTTGGCTTTGATAAATAACTGATCGGTAAGCGAACTCAATCTCAAAATGGTCCATGAAGTACCATAATCTTTCGATTTTTTTAAGAAAATTGATTTACATTTGTCAACAATTTCTTTGTAATGAAGGTCTGTATTTTTAGTGGTCATTATTAATTATTTACCAATACGATGCAATCTTTATAATTTAAAATTTATAACGCTAGGTTCCAATTCTATATTTAAAAAGCAAAAATAATGTTATTTCGCCAAGACCCTCAAATATTTTCAATAAAACTAAAAAGAGATTTATTGGTTCTGAACACCCCCATTTTGATGGGTATATTGAATCTAACACAAAACTCATTCTATGACGGAGGTACACTTCATGGAATAGACGATATTTTATCGAGGATAGAAACCATGCTAGAAGAAGGCGCTACGATTATAGATATTGGGGCTATGAGTTCGAGACCCTTTAGCGAGGCACTTTCTATTTCTGAAGAGTTAAAGCCCTTGGAAACGTATTTGCCAAAAATAATGGCACGATTTTCCGAGACTTATTTTTCAATTGACACATACAGAAGCACTATTGCGCAATTTGCGTTGGAAAATGGCGTATGTATGCTCAATGATATTTCTGCTTACAGGCTAGATAAGGAGTTGATTTCTGTCCTCAAAAAACATCAAGTGCCTTATGTATTGATGCACATGAAAGGTATTCCCCAAGACATGCAAATGAACCCAGAATATGATAATTTATTATTAGAATTATATCAATTTTTTGATTCCAAAATCATGGAATTGAAGTCAAAAGGGATTTCAGATATTATTTTAGACTTAGGATTTGGATTTGGTAAACGGATTGAAGATAATTATAAATTGCTCAAAAATCTTTCCTATTTCCATACCTTAGACCTACCTATTCTCACTGGAATATCTAGAAAATCCATGATCTATAAACCCTTGGGGAGTACAGCTAAAGATGCGCTCAACGGCTCAACGGCTCTTCATTTTGAAGCCTTGCGTCAAGGTTCAAAAATCCTTAGAGTACACGATGTAAAAGAAGCGAAAGAAGTGATTACACTTTATAATTTATACGAAAAAAGTTAAAAAATAGCCCTTACTTCCATATTGGCAGAATGAATCATTTTGTCCGATTGTGTATTTTTTCGTCCATTATAGACCAGGTTCAATTGCAATAAATCGGTCAATTTTTGACCAAAATTTAAGCTCCAAATAAAATTGGTTCCTGCTTGAACACCATTGAGCATAGCTAGTTCCACTTGTGGATTCTCTTTTATTTTTCCATAATTTAAGATCAAAGTAGAAAACTTAGCTTCTATCATACCATTGTTTTTTCGGCTCAAAAGCAATTCTATATCTCCTTGTTGCTGCACGAGATATTGCAAATTGGACGACTTAAATGCATAATTAGCGTTGAGATTGATTTTCAAATTTTTGTGTGGTAAAATGGAAAGGGTATTTTCCACTTCATTGAGTATAAACGAATAATTTCTATCAGCAAAAAAATCACTTTGATTTCGCTTGATTCCATTCGATATTTTTCCCAATAAAGTAAAATAGGAGCTGAGATTATACCTCAATTTTAAATTAAAGAACTGGGTAGCATAGCTTTCCAATCCATTGCTCATCAAGTTTTTAGCATCGATATATGACCATTCAAGATCGGCTCCAAAATTAGATTCATTTTTTTGGAATGCAAGCTGATTGAACAAATTAAAGCGAGATACAATTAAATTGGTGCTAGAAACAGATTCAAATGGACTTAAAAACTCCGAAACGGTCTGAGATTGAGAGAAAGTAGATTTGCGTTGAATATCAAATCGTAGTTGATATGAAAATTTGGAAGCCCATTTCCTCCAATCTTTTTTGCTATGCCAAATTGCTTTGGGTTGAAGCCATAAAAAATGATTAAATAAGATTTCATTAGCTGGAACAAAATCGGGCAATAAGGTATAAAAACGAATATATCTATTTTCAAAATTAAAATTGGATACATAGGCCTCATCGATTTCAAAAACACCATTATTATTCAGATCTTTCCATGCATAATTTCCATATCCATTGGTTGCTTTCACATAGGTAATTTGTGTTTTTTGCTCTTGTCCCGCTTTCAATTCATACAATGTGTTGATTTTCATGAATCCTCTTAGAAACTGGCCATTGTAGTCCAATCTACCTAAATAATTATGAATCAATTCTTTGGATTTAATTCCCGTATCGGTATTGACAAAATTTCTATAGCTAAAATTGAATTTAAACAAATGATTGAGATTTTTCTCAACAACTCCGTTTAGATTCAACGTATGCGATATAATTTTGGGTGCCAAAAAAGTAATACCATCGCTGTAGCGTTCGGTGCGATAAATATAACCAAAATTAAATCTCGACGAGGCTTTTGGATTGGAAGCTAGATTGAAAAAATAATTTTTCCAATCAAAACTATTGGTTGAAATATTTTCTGAATTAACCGCTTTTTTTTCTTTGATTTCAAAAGCAAATCCAACCGATGCGGTCATTGGATTTTTCTTTAAAAAAGAATAATTGAATGTTCCTTTGGGTCGAAAGAAAGTTGAAGTAGAATCCAAAGCCTTCGTTTTTAAAACATTGGAAGTAAGCGACCATTTTATTGAGCCTTTTTCCCCTTCAAAATCCGTAATATTTTGTAATCCTTGATACATTGTATCCATAAAAAAGGCATTCCATTGTGTGCGCAACTTGATAATTTTATTTTGATAAGCCATATTTGACGTCAACATATTTTGAAATACATCATTTCTAGATTGAATGTGAAGATCCCAATCTCTATTAAATTCTAAATTTCTAAAACGAGTTACGGGACTGAAATTTGAAGAGGTATATTCGTTTTGAATTGAAATCGAAATCTGTTTGAAAGAATCTAGTTTTTTAGCACCTATTAGCTTCAATAAAGCGCCTGTTCCCGAGTTCTTATTATTATCTTTCTCGCTAAATTCATTGAGATCATTTTGAGTATAAGTAACTTCGGCAGAAGCTTGAAGCCAAGAATTCAACTTAATGTCGCCACCTATAATAGCTTGAAGATGAGACTTGGGCGTTGAAATTTTGGTAATAGCCTCGTAGCTACCTTGTAAAATCCCATTTTGGGGAGCCACCCATTCAAAAACAGTGCCATTGGCACTACTCGCCTTGATATTATAATGCCCTTTATTAACACCGACAAAGGTAAAAATTACGGTATATACCGTATCTAATGGTGTTTCTGCCCATTTAAAAATATTGGAATAATTTTGATTTTGGACGATGGTATCTTTTCGCTGATAGGTAATTCGTGCGGCATCCCATGTAGTCAAAGATTCCGACGAAATATATGCAGAATCAATTTGATTGCCTATCTCTTTGAGTCTAGTTATCTGTGATTCATTCAATTTAAGGTTCAATGGTTGGTTTTTATTATCCGATTCACTAAAAATTTGTGCATACATCTTAGATTTAGTCGAACGATAAATCGCATGAGCTTCCAAAGTACTTCTAAAAAAATTTCTATCGGAATATTGAAACTCTACAATAATTCTTAAATCCTGAGTAATCATGCGCTTGGGCGTAAAAACGATTTCCCCAATATTATAATTGATTACATAATCCTGATCAAAGCCACGCTTCATAAGCTGCCCATTGATAAAAACTTTTTCGGTTCCTGCGATAATAATAAGAAACGATTCGCCATTATTTCCAAAAAGTCGATACGGCCCTTGATTTTTTTCTTTTGCGATAAATGTATTTCGAGCAAATACACCTCTGGTAATAGCAGCCGTAGCGCCTACTTCTAATTGTTTGGACGTATCAAATTCAAATTTTGAATGGTATGTCAATCCTTGTAATTTTCGATCATATTTGAGAAAATACGATTCGGGTATGTTTTTCACATCAAAATCCCCTACGATTCCTTGATGTTTGTCTTTTTTGAGTTGAATAAAAATCCTGTCAAATTCTTGCAAAGAAGCTGAATTTCCTTCGGGCTGGAGCGGAATATTGGCATCGGTAATACTGGCGTTGATTTCCAATCCATTTTGGAGCCTTCCCGATAAACTCATATTAAACCCCGAGTGTAGCGCCATATCTTGATTATTGCCCACAGTAACACCTCTATACAAGGATCCATTATACGAAATACCATCCAAATCCAACTTGTCATTCTTTATATAACTAAATCGTTTTATGGCTTCTGCTTTGTACAAACGAGGCGTGTATTTAAAAGATTCACGCAATTGGGCTTGCATTGGATTTTCATATCGCGTTCGAAAAGGTAAAACTCGATAGGTAATCACGAGGCTTCTGACTTTAGGATTTTTTACAAAAAGTAATGCTTTTGATTCGTTAAATTCAAATTCCGGATTGATACGAATTCCATTTTCAAAAATCTCAATAGAATGGGGAATTATGGAAAAAGAATCCAATGTAATAAAAGTATCAGATACACTCAATTTGATGGTTTTGACTCTTAAATTGCTCAAAGCCAAATCCTGCTGTGCATAGCTAAAAGCCACCATAGCAATACTAATTAAACACAAAATTATTTTTCTAAAAAAATAAGACATCCTCCAAGAAACTCATTTACCCACACAAAAATTGTGGCAAATATACATTTTTTAGAATTGAGTATGCAAATGCAAAACAATATAGCTAATCTTTTAAAACATCTTTAATAGATGGAAAGCTTTTCTCAAGATATTTATCGATATTATCGGAATCTACCCATTCTATTTTTTCAATATCTTCTTCTACCTGCGGTGTCAAAGGATATTTTGAATGCGATTTCATTTTGAACCAATAGTTTTCTTTGAGACAATATTTGCCATTATGAAGATAAATATGAAACGTAGTTTTTAATAACTCTTTGAGCGAATCTACTTTAATGCCTGTTTCCTCTTCTACTTCTCTTACCGCAGCCTGTTCAATAGTTTCATTTTCTTCCACCTTTCCTTTTGGTAAATCCCATTTGGAACGGCGAAATATCATTAATATTTGCTTTTTTTCATTAATGACCAATCCACCTGCCGCTTTTATATTTTTAAAATGTGATTTAAATGATTTGAAAAGTGTAGTAAAATCATCTGCAACAAATACTATATGTTTTACTTTTCCATTAATTACAAAATCATCAAAGTGCTCATTAAATTTATTTTCTTTATAAATAATCACTAAGAATTTCTTTTTATCAAAATCAAGAAGATGACTTGTATTAATCAAAAATATCCTTTTTTCATCAAAGGATATTTTAATTTTTTTGGAGAATTCAAAAATTCGCACGATATAACTGGAAGTAGATGATTATTCTACTATCATCATACCACCACTCTTAGGCTTATTTACCGTAGGAGTTGCAGGTGGCAACACATTAAGTGCAGAAGCTGAAGCTGGTGGAGTATATCCGCCTGAAGGAGGTGTATACGTTGCATTGGCAGCAGGAGGCGTATATCCGTTTGTAGGAGGTGCATAAGAATTTGTTGATGGAGGTGTATATCCCCCTGTAGGAGGTGTATATGCAGCGTTGGCAGCAGGAGGGGTATATCCGCCACCGCCCATTACACGAGTAGCATCAAATGACAAATCTCTTGAGCCATTTACATATTTAGTTACAAATGCATCTCTCAAACCCATTCTTTTTAATTCTTGGGCCATCATAGAAGCCTCATTTACATCATTAAATCCTGCTACTTCATATACATTATTTCCATTTACATTAGAAGTAGTTATACATTTAGCTGAATTCAAAAATTGATTGATTGAAAACTTGTTATAAACACCTATTTGTACTTTATAAGGAGAATTACTAACCATACCACCTGTAGATACTACTGGAGCAGCAGCCCTTGCTTGTAAAATTCCATTGCCTGAAGTTGCTTTTAATTTAGCATTTTCAGCTTTCAAATCTGCAATAATTTTATCTTTATCTTCTAGCTCAGTTTGAACTTCTTCTGCTTTTTTCTTATAGTTATTCGTCTCTTGCTCCAAAGCTACAAAACGATCATTCATTGCATTTTTTTCATTATAATATCTTTCAGGATCTTTCAAATAACTTTTCAAATCGTTTACGGTTTGTTTTTTGTCAAATCCTTGAGCATTTAATCCAGCATTTAATATACATATTGCTATGGTTACACAAATAATATTTTTCATCTTACTATTTTTATTTTATTTAAAACAATGCAAAATTAATTTTTTTATTTTACAAACGTTTATTAAATGTATATTTTAACCACATTTAACTCTTTCATTGTCTAGTATTTTAAACAGTAAGAATTTCTAAAATAACTTTACTCCCAAAGTTTTAGGCTCAATTTGGTTATTTTTTTTTACTATTGCACTAAATAATTTTTTAGGAATACATAAAAATGCGATTAAAAAAGCTAGAAATAAAAGGTTTTAAGAGTTTTGCAGACAAAACCGTCATTCATTTCAATGAAAATATTACTGGAATTGTGGGGCCAAACGGCTGTGGCAAATCCAATGTAGTGGATTCGATTCGCTGGGTGCTGGGCGAGCAAAAGACCTCTCAATTGCGTCTTGAAAAAATGGACAACGTACTTTTTAACGGTTGTAAAACACGAAAAGCGACGAGTTTGGCAGAGGTTTCACTCACCTTTGACAATACAAAAAATATTTTGGCTACCGATTTTCAAGAGGTGACAATTACCCGAAAATTATTTAGAACAGGGGAAAGCGAATATCGTATCAACAATGTATCTTGTAGATTGAAAGATATCCAAAATTTATTTATAGACTCGGGCATAGGCAGCGATAGCTATGCTATTATAGAACTGGGGATGGTGGATGAAATTCTCCAAAATAGAGATCATTCCCGTCGAAAACTTTTTGAACAAGCATCGAGTATTACCAAATATAAAATACGAAAACGCGAAAGTCTTCAAAAACTGAAATCTACTGAGGAAAATTTGGAGCGTTTGCAGGATTTGCTTGCAGAAATAGAAAGCAATATCAAGTCCTTGGAAACTCAAGCCAAACGTGCCGAACGATACAACCAAATCAAAGAGGAATACAAAGTTATCGCCTTAGATATCATCAAATATCAAGTCAAAAATTATAAAGAAAATTACAATACCGTTTTTAATCAAAAAAAGGTTGAATTGGACAAAAAAGAGGGGTTTGAAAAAGAAATCATTGTCAAAGAAACGGGCTTACAGGCTGCGAAACTGGAATTGCTGGCGCGTGAAAAAAACCTGACTGAAATTCAAAAGAAATTCAATGAATTGGTAGGTGGATTGGGCAAAAACGAGAATGAACGCAACATTTTGAAAGAACAAATAGCCAATTTTGATAAATTGAATCAAGAGATTCTCAATCAAAATAAGCAAATGGAGAAAGAAATTGCAGAAATCAACGCTTCCATTTTATCTATTGAATCGGAACTCCAAAAAATCAATGTCGATGGAGCGAAAACCAAAGATTTGCTCGAAAAGAAAAAAACAGAAATAGCCAAAATTGAAGCGAGCTTTAATGAGAATAAAGATATTCTGGAAAAAGATAAAAAAGCATTTTCCGAAATTCAAAATCTGGTATATCAACTAGATAAAGAACGAAGTATTCTTCAAAATCAAATCCAGCAGTTGAATATTCAAAAAGAAAACTTTGAACAAAGCCTGCAAAAAGTTACTGACAATGCCGCTGATGCCAATAAAAATCATAAAGAATTAGAAAAAGAAAAAATAAAACAAGAAACGATTCTTGAAAAGCTAAAAGAAGATGAGTTAAAACTATCTCAACAATTGGAGGAAAACCAAAATGCCATTATCGAACAAAAAAATCAAATCCTAAACTGGCAACGTAAGCTAGACAGCAAGCGAAATGAGTACAATCTACTCAAATCTATGATTGACAACCTAGAAGGCTATCCTGAAAGTATCAAACATTTAAAGCGAAATGTGCCTTCTTTTCAAGAGAAAATGGTGTTTTCGGACTTGATAGACTGCGATGATGCCTATAAATCTACGGTAGAAATATTAATTTCACATATAGCCAATTATTTTGTGGTGGAGCGCTACGAAGATGGGCAAAATGCTATTTCCAGCTTGAGCAAAAGCCAAGCGGGAAAGTCTGGTTTTTTTGTAATGGAATGGATCAAAAATCTGCCTAAACCAGGATTTGAAATTATTCCAGAATTGGTTTCTGCATTGGAAATCATCAAAGTAGACGATCAATACAAACCTTTGGTTTCACATTTATTTTCAAATACATACATCGTTCCCGAAAATTCAAATTTTGATATTTTGGCCTATAAAGGAAAAGATTTGAGATTTATCTATCAAGATTTGGGGAAAATAGTGGACAGTAAAAGTATCTACGGTGGAGCCAAGAGTCTTTTTGATGGCGCACAAGTAGGTAGAAACAAAAATGTAGCCAATCTCAAAACTGAAATCGAAGGACTTGAAAAGAATTTGCAAAAGAATGACAAAGAGCTTCACAAATTATTGGAACGTGTAGATTATCTCAAAAATCTATCTCGAACCAAAGAAATCGAAGAAACAACCAAGGCGCTTAAATTGGCGGAGGATGCATTTTCAAAAAGTCAATTTGTTCTAGAACAAGCCACCATCAATACGACTCAGTTCCAATCCGAAATTGAAAAGAAACAAATGGAATTGAATGATTTAACCTTAAAATTAACTGAAACGGAACGTAAATATAGCGAACACTTCAAAGCTTTTGAGGATTTGAAAATTAAAAATGAATCGAATAGTGCTTCATTTCAAACTTTTTTAGATACCTTCAATAGTGAAAAAAATGAATTATCCAAAATAGAAGCGAGCTTTAATATTGAACAAAATTTGATTTCTCAAAAAGCGCAACAATTGACTTTTTTTAATGAAAAAATGCTCCAATTAAAAAAACAATTAGAGGCAAATCAACTCAAATTGAGCGATCATAAATCAAGTGAAAAAGAAAAAATTGAGCAATTATCAAAGATTGAGCTGCATATATTAGAGAATTATAATGACAAAGACAGTTTCAACAAAGAGATAGAAACTGCCGAAAAAACGTATTATCAAATGCGCGGCGAAATTATAGAAAAAGAAGAGGAACTCAAAGCCGTTCAAACCAAGAAAAATCAGTTGATGGAGCTTATTCAAGGATTTGAGAATAGAATTCAAGAAATGCGTATTGAGCTTCAATCCATAAAAGAACGACTAAAAATAGAGTTTTCTCAGGAATTAGATACTATTTTAAACTCCGATTTGGATGTAAAAATGCCTCTAGAAGAATTGGAACAAAAACAAAATCATATCAAAAAAAGATTGGAAACCTATGGAGAAATCAATCCAATGGCGATAGAAAGTTATCGAGAGGTAAAACAACGCTACGATTTTTTGGTAGAACAAAAAAACGACATTTTGGTTTCAAAAGAAAATCTAATCAATACGATCAAAGAGATAGATGTAACGGCTAAGGAACGATTTTTGGAATCATTCTACAAAGTGCGTGAAAATTTCATCAAAACTTTCCGAATATTATTTACAGAAGATGACGATTGTGATTTGATATTGGTGGATGAAAATAATCCCATTGATTCTGACATAGAAATCATAGCCAAACCAAAAGGCAAAAAACCATTAACAATCAATCAATTATCAGGTGGAGAAAAAACCCTAACGGCTACGGCTTTACTATTTTCTCTATATTTACTCAAGCCTGCACCTTTCTGTATTTTTGACGAGGTAGATGCACCGCTAGACGACACCAATATTGCTAAATTCAACAAAATCATTGATGAATTCAGCAAAAATTCACAATTTATCATTGTCACTCATAATAAACAAACGATGGCTTCGGTGGAAGTGCTGTATGGCGTTACCATGATAGAACAAGGCGTGAGTCGCTTGGTACCCGTAGATTTTCGAGCTTTAGAAACCGCATAATTCATAAAACGATATATATGAACAGAAAAAATGTAATTAATTCCCTTGTAAGCTTATTATTTATTGGGTTGGTAGTGCTTTTTAGTATTTCTATTAAATCCTTGCCTGTTATAGGCATGCTTTTTAATCCTTTTACAGGATTCACACAAAATGCGCGTTT
>JBIILY010000243.1:0-3042 GCA_044338225.1 Chitinophagales bacterium | reverse complement strand
GTATTGTTTTGGGCAAATACATTATGAGCGAAGATTAATAAAAAAAATAAAGATTTCACGTATTAGATTAGATCAAATGTTCAGTTTTTAAATGGTATAATCTTAAATTAACCTTTAAAAATTACGCAAATATAAAACATTAGTATAATAATTAATTTAAAAATTTCGTTTGTTTCAAATAATTTCATTGTTTATATTGTAAGACATTTAGCTTTTCTAAATATAGTAATTAATTTGATTAAAAATACAAAAACATTTGAATTTAAAAATTAGAAAAAATAGTTCAATTCTATATTTTTATTAAAAATTTTGATTAATAACTATTTATAAGAAAGTCATTACTTTTATAAATGGAATTAAAATATTCCCATTCAATTGAAACTAAAATATTATGTTTGCAATATTAATAGGCAATTTCATCTTTTTAATAACTTCATACTAATAAAAATTACTTTTATGTTGAAAAATCTTTCTTTTGAAGCAAAAATTTTTTATGGGATTTCACTAATACTTATGCTTTCTATGATTGCAATGAGCTATAATTTTGCACCGAGCAATGATGAACGATATAATGTACCTTATGCTGATTTATCGTTGGATTATTACACTTCATTTGGGACAAATGACACCGTGTTAACTACAACAACTAAAATGGATCCTGTAATGAAACATTACGGTATAGCAATAGAATTGCCCGCACATGCTATCAGTAGATGGGTTGGATTAGACTTATTTGGAATTCGGCATGCCATTGTGGCATTTGTTAGTTTTTTTTATATTTTTTTTGGAGCTTTACTAGCAAAAAAAATTACAAAATCATGGAATGCTGCCTTCATTGCTTTTATACTACTTATTTTTACCCCAAGGATTTTTGGAGAATCAATGAATAATCCAAAAGATCCTACTTATTGTGCTACGAGCTTTTTTGCACTTTATACCTTTTTTGTATTTTTAGATTCTCTTCCAAAACCATCATGGAAAAAAACAATTTTTCTAATGATTGGTATAGCTTGTTCATTATTAATTAGAATTTCAGGGTTAATTTCTGAGTTTCTTTTTGTTTTCTTTTTAGCTTGGGAATTATTTCAAATAAGAAAAAAACAAGTAGAAGTAGATTTTAAAGATTTGATTAAAAAATTAGCATTCGCTTTTGGAATTGGATATTTTATTGGAATATTATTTTGGCCCGCGATGATTAACAATCCAATATTTCAACCCTTTGAAGCATTAGCTTTTCTTAAAAATCTTCCTGTCACAATTAAGAATCTTTTTGAAGGCAGTTATCTACAATCTACTGAAATTCCTTGGTATTATTTACCAAAATATTTTTTAATATCCAACCCAGAAATTATTTTATTGGGAATGCTTATCGGGTTCTTTTTATTGTTTAAATTATTAAAAAAATATAATGCTAATAGAATTTTGTTTTTGTTAGCGACAAGTTTATTCCCTTTGTTTTTAATTATTTATGGGAAAACTGGACTCCTTACAGGTTGGAGACATGGCTATTTTATTTATGTTCCATTGGTGGTATTTTCAAGCATTACTTTCACCTATTTTTTAGAGGAATTTTCAACTTCTAAAATTGCAAAAAAAATAGTAATATTTGTACTAGCGGCCTCTTTAATTCCAACATTAATTCATTATATAAATAACTTCCCCTATTTTTATGTTTATTTCAACCCTACTTTTGGAGGGGTAAAAAAAGCGTTGGGAAACTATGAACTCGATTACTATTCCCACTCATTAAAACCAGCTACGGATTGGTTATATAAAAATGAACCTAACCTTAAAAATCTTAAAATTGCTTCCAACAATACGTTTCAAGTTTCTGAAATTTTAAAACAAAAAGGAATCGAACAAGGAATCGCTTATATTCGATATCGCGAACGGTATGATACAGATTGGGATTATGCGCTAATGACTCAAAGCTTTGTAGATGCTGATTATCTAAAAAACGGATATTTTCCGCCCAAAGGTACCATTAAAACTATCGATGTAAACGGCGTGCCGATATGCGCTATCATAAAAAGAATGGATAAAAATGATTTTTATGGCAAACAAGCTTTGGATAGCAATCGTTTTCAAGAGGCTATTGTATTTCTAAATAAGGCTATACAGTTCGACCCTTTAAATGAATTAGCTTGGACAAATTTGGGATATGCACAGTTGCAAACGGGAAACGCAAGAGAAGCGATAACTTCATTTAACAAAGCTTCTCAAATTTCACCAGAAAATTTTAATGCTCAAAATGGGTTAGCTTATGCGTATTTACAAACAGGAGATTTTAACTATGCCATCAATATACTTTTGCAAATGATTGAGCAAAATCCCAATATCCCGACCCCTTATATGCTTCTTTCAAAAATATACCAACAACAAGGCAAAAATGATCAAGCGAATTATTATAATAATATTTATAACCAAATTATGGGTGGTCAATAATTTTTTTTCCTTCATTTAAAAAAAAACATTAATTTTGCATCTACTAAATTTAAAAAAATGAAAAAATTTTTACTTTCTTCTATAGCACTTGTTACTGTATTTATGATTGGATGTGATACCAATGTGTATCAACCTATTATGAGAAATCAAGAATTTGTCTTATCAAAAGTGGGTGATGCTAAACTCAATCATACTACTGCGATAATATCAGGAACTTCCACTCCAATCAATGAGACCTTTACGCATTCAGTAGTTGGAAATAAATTGATTTTAAAAAACACGTTTGCTTATGGCAATCCTGGTGAAATTGCATCTATCGGAATTTCTTCTAATGACAATAATACAAGTACCATTACTCTAACTTATAGAGATTCTTTAGGATTGGATCCTCTTTTGGTTCCTGGAACAACGACACCACTTAAAAAAGGTGCTGAAATTACTTCTACTTTTGATATAACACAAGTTAGAATGGGTAATGGAAGAAAACTTAAAGTTAATATTAATTATATATTCCCTAAATCTAGTACAAATGTTTTGGGATTATCAAATAAAACAATTACCCTACCTTACTAATAAAATTTTTTAAAAATATTACAA
>JBIILY010000240.1:0-3057 GCA_044338225.1 Chitinophagales bacterium | reverse complement strand
ATTTCCTAATGTTGATGATTGATAAGCATTAGCTGTTACAGGAAGTCCCGCAACAGATAGTTGGTATGTATTGAATCCACCTAGATTACTTCCCCAGCCCGTAATAAAAATTTTATCACAATAGTCTACTAAGAATGCCGTAGGTGAAATATCGGGAAACCGATCATTATCTCCAAACATGGTAGATCTAATTCGTGTTGTAAAAGAAGGATTGAAAATGGAAACAAATTGACCACTATTAGCTTGACCAAATAGTGCATTTGAAGAATAAAAACTTCCCGTACCAATATCCGTCTGTCCAAAAACATGAATTTCGTCATTGTTGTTGAGTTCTACAAAATATATTTGATCGTATCCGCTAGTACCATAATATCCAGAAAATCTTAAAAATGATAGATTATTATCAAATGAACTAATGATTCCGTCAACTCCTCCGCTATTTGAACTAGCAAATGCACCGGGTGTGTTTGGGTAGTTAAATGAATTAGCACCTCCTGCTACTACTATATTTTTATTTTTATCAAAAGCCATGTCATATAATGCATCGTCTCCAGCGCCACCTATATAGCTGAAAGCAAGTATATTGGATAAGTTGGTGTTAAATTTTGTAATGATACCATCAAATCCACCCGAATTGTTTTTAAATAATGAGTTGGGTAAAGAAGGTAGATTCGTAGAGTTAGAAACAGTAGAAATATATACATTATCTAAAGTGTCTACTAATACTTCGCCTCTAAGGCAATCGCCATAATTAATAATTAGTGATGAAGCGGTACCAACTCCATCTGTTCCACTACCACCAAAATAAGTAGACCCAATTAATCCGCCACCACTTGCGTTAAACTTTGTTACAACAATGTCTGCTCCATTTGGATATTCAATCCCAAGGCCCCCTAAAAAAGGAAATACCAAATTACTTAATCCAGCTCCCCCATTAAATGTATTATCGTATGCATTTGAAGTAGTAGGATAATTAGAAGAGCTTGAGGTTCCCAATAAAATCAATCTACTATTTTGATCTACAACTAAACTGTGAGGAACGTCATAGCTACTGCCGCCTATATATGTAGAATAGATTCTAGCAGAGCCTGTAGCATTAAACTTAGTGATGGCAATATCAGATTGTCCATTGAATGTGCTTTGATATGCTCCTAATGTAGTAGGATATCCCGTTCCAAAAACTAATCCTGAGCCGTATAAATTACCAAAAAAATCGTATGTGGCTGTAGAACCAAAATTGTCAGCGGTAGAGCCACTATAGGTGCTGAATATGATTTCTGGATCAATTTCTAATACTTCATTTTCTTTGAGTTCATAATTATCTACCGCAAAAGTAACTTGATTGTTCTCTAATACAAAATGAGAAGGTATTGACAAACGATTTTCTTCTGATATAATAAAACTCAATGGCTTCATATCGGTACTATATCCTAGCGATGTTTTAGATAGAATATTCCCAGCGGGATCTTTTTCTATGGATTCCAAACCATTATATTCTAGCTTAATATCTGAAAGACGTGCGCCTTTTTTGAGAAAGAAACTGTATTTGGGACGGCCTTGAAAGGAGGCTATTTTTAAATCAATATTAGGATAAATATTGAGGTAATAAATTTCGCTAAACGCTTTACAATCGCCACGCCATTTATTAGAATCATTGCCTATGAAATAGTTATAATAATTTGAAAAAATACCGCTAGACTTAATTTTTACATCAGGGTTTGTGTTTGAAAAAGTCATGTTAAAAGCGTGCGACTTGTATATTTTGTCGATCGGATCAGGCTCTTTTACGTGTGTTTTTCTTGTTTCACGAATATGAAATGTCAATTTATTTTTTTCTAAAAACATGGCACCTCCGCTAATATCTGCTTTAAACAAAATGTGAGACTCCCATTGACCTTTATTTTCAATAAACTGCAATCCATTGGGATTATTTGCCAAAAAAGGAAGGCAAAATGCAGATAGAATAAAGAAGGTAAAATATTTTGTCAATTCCATAAAAACTGGACAAATATACTGATAATTTAATGATTCTGCAATAATAAATTGTATTGAAAAGATTATTTGTACCTTTGCAAAATTCAAAAATAATAAATTAAAAAAATGGAATTAAAAAATCAAATGGTTTGTAGTGTGGACTATAAGTTACAAATCGAAGAAAATGGCGCAATGGTAATGGTAGATCAAACCACTTCAGATGCACCACTTACTTTTTTGATGGGATCAGGACAATTATTGCCTCAGTTTGAATCAAACTTATTGGGTAAAAGAGTAGGAGAAGTAGTATCGTTCAAAATTGATGCTGAAAACGGGTATGGTCTTTCAAATCAGGAAGACATTGTAGCTATTCCAGCCGAAAACTTTTTGCATCCCGAAACAGGTGCATTTGATGAAGAAATTGTAAAAGTGGGGGAGTTTATTCCTTTGCAAGATCAAGATGGAAATCAATTTAATGGCAAAGTAGTAAGCATTAATGAAGGTATGGTTACTATTGATTTTAATCATCCTTTGGCCAATAAAGAATTGAATTTTGAAGTAACAGTTTTAGAGATTAGAGAGGCCTCTGAAGAGGAGTTGGCACATGGGCACGCACATGGTGTAGGAGGTCATCACCACTAAAATATAATTGTATAATAATATACCAATCCCTTGATTTATTCAAGGGATTTTTTTTTGCTAAAACGGATAACCTACCGCAATATTAAACACTAAATTTTGACGTTGCCAATCAGCGTTAAAAGGTTTAGCTTCTTTTATCACCCATGATTCTGCACCGTCTTTATAAGGAACTCTAATTGGAAACCCTAAGTCCATTCGTATTGCAAAATAATCAAAGTCAAATCGAAGCCCAAATCCACCTCCAATATAAAATTGTTTGTAGAACTCACCAATTTGAAAATTCTTTTGATCATCGGTGTTGAATTCATTTTTTGTAAGCCAAATATTACCCATATCGGTAAATAAAGCTCCTTTAAACATCTTGATAATGTTGAATCGATATTCTAGATTTCCTTCGAGAAGTATATTTCCTGTTTGGTCTTTTATATTTTGTTTAGTGAC
>JBIILY010000239.1:0-3074 GCA_044338225.1 Chitinophagales bacterium | reverse complement strand
ACCGAACTGGTATGCGTCATCATTAGATTGGCTTTGATGTCTTTCAAAATATAAGTGATGCCTGATTTAAAAGTATTCAAAGGGGAATATTCCACTTGATTTCCAGCATGGCTGCCCGCTTGTATATTTCCCGAAACGATAGCAGTTGTATTCCAACGATCGTAAGTGGCTCTTGTATAATTATAGGCGGCATTCCATTCGATATCGCCATGTTTTTTGGTAATGGAAAGTAAATCCATGAATTGAACATTGGTGCTTATCTCCAAACCTTTGTGCGTTGCATCGCCAATATTGGTGCGCAATAGAATATTATTTCCTGCATCATTTTTAATATTCAACGAACCTATTTTATCGTTATATTTGATCATAAAAGCATTGGCTTCTATTTGAATACCTTTTGATTGATATTTATAGCCAATTTCGGTACTAAAACCCGTCATATCGCTTAAATTTGCGGAAATACTATCCGTAGTGGCCGAAGGGATAAAATCTGAAAACAATGCCGATCGGTAATTATTACTTATATTAGCATAAACCGAGTTTTTAGCATCCAACTGATATGCCGCGCTCAGCCCAAAAATTGGAATGGTGCGTACTCGATTTTGTGGCTGCATATAATTTGGAATATTTTGGCTATAATTCAAAATCCCCGAAACATAATTATCTACGATATCCACTCGAACAGAAGGTGTAATTTTTAGGGCATTCCACTGAATCACATCCTGAATATAAGCGGCATACGAAATGGTTTTCATGAAAAACTGTCTACCAAAATTTCCTGTAATCCCTAAATCAAAATCTGATGCAGCGGTTCCTTTTCCTTGTTGAAAACGATCCGTTTGTCCATTAAAATATTTGAGACCCGCGGTGATATCGTGATTTACTTGAGCGGTATTTAATTTGATTTCAGATACCAATTCTAGATTATGATTGTGGTATTCGTCCATATCCACTTGTCTTGCACTTATATCTTCTTTAATATTTGCAGGTCTATTAAATCCAACACTATTTCTTGACCCAATAGTAGCGTTATATACCAAATCTAAATGCACGTTTTTATTAAAATGCATGTGAAGCTTGGCCATAGGTGACCACCATTTTACTTGAAAAAAATTGCGACTTCTAATTGACTGCGCTGGATCGGCATACATCATGCTATCCGTAAGTCCGCCTGGCTGATGGGAAAGATATTCGGAGTAGGTCGTATTGGCTTCTAACTTCAAGACTTCTGAAAAACGATAACTCATATATCCATAACCAAAATGCTGATTGTAATCATTATTCTGTCTGAATGTATTGGATTGACGATTTTGATATTGCGCTAAATATGAAAAACGCTTAACGGTTCCCGATACAGTATTCGAGGTCGAAAGCATATTATATTGACCAATAGTATTGTTGGATTCGAATGCAAAAGGCTTGGTATTTGGCTTTTTCAATACATAATTAACCATACCTCCAAATTGCGAACCATACAAAACCGCTCCAGCACCGCGAACTACCTGAATTTGGTCTACCGCATCCATTGGCGGTGTATAATACGCTTCGGGATATCCATAGGGATCGGAGGCAATTTCTACGCCATTTTGACGCATATTAAACTCCCAACTGCGATTTGGGCTCAAGCCACGCGTACTGATATTGGTTTGAAGTTGACTGGCATCACTTTCCCAGATAAAGATATTGGGTACTTTGTTGAACAATTCACGATAATTGTTATTTCCTTTGTTGCCTCCTTCATTTTGAAGCAAAATAATATTTGTTTTTCTACCAACATGCGCTTCTTGGAAATGAACCGAATCGTGTTTATGTACTTTTATAGCTTCTATAGTTACTTCTTTGATTTGTTTTTGTGCTATCAGAGCATTATAAAAAAACAAGATTGAAAAAGTAATAAAAAAACGATACATATATATTGTTATTTAGAATAATTATAAATAAAATGCAAATGTATATATTTTTTGAAAAATGTTGCTAAATTATTTTAAATAATTCTAAATAAAATTTGTAAAATATTGATATTCAATTTTTAATTTTTATTTCTTCCTGACAAAAAACACCGCATTATCCATATTGTAATGTGTTACTTTTTCCTGTTGATTTCTGTTAATAGAACTAAATTCTATTTTAATTTGATAAGGCCCCAAATCCTTTGAAACAGATAGATCTTTAGCGGTATCGTCACCTTCCATGGTTTTATATGGTTTGAATTTTTCGATAATCAATGGCATAAAATCCACCGTAGTTTTTTCATTGAGTGTCAATTTGTAAAAAGGGGCATCGTTGTAACTATTTTGATCCAACTTGAAGTGATCCCCATTTATAATAATTTCATTTCTATTCAATTGATTTTCGGTAATAATATAACTAAAGCCTTGTGTGTTATAATAGGTGTTTTGATTATAAAGTATAAAATTATTTGAACGATTATTGTCTTTTTTATTCACTACATTTGTAAATAATCCATTGATATGCCATATTTTATCGTTTTTGAATGACTTTTTTATATCGTCATTCAAATAAGAGGCAAGTGATTTGTTTTTGAATCGTTCGCTCAAATATTCAAATTTATCTTCTATATTATCTGCCACCGAATTGGCTATTTCTTTTTTGAAATCTATTTTGCCATTGACCAAAAGTTGATTTTCGGTCAATAATTTTTTCAAATCGTTCTCTTGACTGCGAACGGAAACCGAAAATACATTGAAATAAGGTACAATCAACGACAACGCTAAGATGAGAAATAGCGAAATCGGGATGATTTTTATATGCGATTTTTTGAAAAATAAAAAATAACAAACCATCCCCGCAAGCCATAGAGCGGTGAGTAGGACAAAGCATCGCGCTTCGGTAAAACCATATTGAAGCAATCGAGTATTGATGGCTACAAATAGGAGAATAACCAATGGAATCAAGGTGTAAAAGAAAATTTTATGAAACCAATGTACCCAAGATTTGGCACCTTGAATCCTTAGCGGATGCACCAATAATAACGCCAACATCCCAAAAATAGAATATGCCAGCACCATATACGAAACCCAACCGTGCGGAAGATTGAAACTAATCAAGATTTT
>JBIILY010000008.1:0-11420 GCA_044338225.1 Chitinophagales bacterium | reverse complement strand
CACTGGTTATTACGCCTTCCAAATTAAAACCTCCTGCATTATTAGAATTAGTGGTTGTGGTAGTTGCTGGGGCTGATTCTATTACAGGTACTGCTTGTATAGTTGCAGTATTTGTAGTATTTGCAGTAGAAGTACTCGTCATTTTGTTTGACTTGGTGGTTTTGGTCGTTTTTTTCTTTGTTATTTGAGCTTGTACATTTATCACAAGAAACAAAACTGTCGATAAAAATGCTATTTTTTTCATTTTAATTACTATTTAAAAGTATAAGAAAGAATTATGAATTATTTTGAAATGGCCGCCAATTTATTTTCGATTTCAAATTCGTCGCCTTCTACATACGAATTGTGACTGTATACGATTTGACCATTTTTGTCAATAATCATGGTAAAAGGAATGGATTGAATTCCTAAGGCACGCATCAAATCTTGATTTTGATCAAGCATTACCGTAAAAGGCCAATTTTCACCTGCTACATACGACTTAATTTTGGATTTTGCACGACTATCATCGGTGGATATGGCTATCACTTCTGTATTAAAATTATCTTTCCATTTTGGCTGTAAATCTACCATATTGGTTAGCTCTCTCTTGCACGGAACACACCATGTAGCCCAGAATGTGAGTACATAATTTTTTCCCGGTTTGACATAATCTTTCAAATTGATTTTTTTTCCTGCCAAATCTTCTACTTGGATACTAGGTACTTCTTTCAACCCAACTTTGGTTTGAGAAAACACAGATACTGTAGAAAGTACAAATGCCAACGCTACTAATAATATATTCATGTCGTTTTTTTTATTGTTTAAATATTATGACAAAGGTAAATAATATTTTTTTTATTAAAATAAATAATATATTTGCACCTTATTATCACATTAACAACTATTAGATGAAAAAATTACTACTTGGGTTTATTTTGTTCAATATTTTTAACATACTCAATGGTCAAGGTTCAATATCTGGAAATTTTAGGCTCAATGCCGATTTCTATGACCGAGACTCTGCAATAGGTACGGTAGGAAAAAACTATGATGCCTACAAAACATCGGCAAACTCTTGGTTTCAACTATTTTATACCAATCCTGAGATGCAATTTGATGCTGGAATTCGTTTTGATGTACATTTGAATTCCATTCTCCAAAACCCAATTGTACCTAGAACATTTAATGGTATAGGTTATTGGTATTTGAGAAAAAAAATAGATAAACTAGAAGTTACAGGAGGTTATTTTTACGAACAATATGGCTCGGGTATTGCATTGAGAGCTTTTGAAGAACGAAATTTAGGGATAGATAATGCCATATTTGGAGCAAAAGTAAAATATGATTTAACGGATAATATTAAATTAAAAGGACTTGCTGGAGTTCAAAAGTATGAGCTAGGGACCAATCAACAATTTATCAAAGCCATCAATGTAGAGGTAAATAAAGAAATTAACGAAAATTTATCGTTTAATGCAGGTGCTTCGGTAGTTAACAGGACTTTAGATGGTACTTCTAGAGGATCTGTAGATGCCATTATTAGACAATATACCAATCCCGATGATAAATTTAACGCTTCATACAACACGGTAGTTTATCAGCTCTATAATACGTTGACATATAAAAACTTAACATGGTATTTTGAAGGAGCCTATAAATCACCAGAGGCTGTATACAACGGTTTTAATAGAAAATATGAAGAACGAGCAGGTACGAGTTTTTTGACTTCATTGACCTATACTAAACCAAAATTTGGAGTAACCGCTCAAGCTCGCAGAACCGATCATTTTCAATTTATGGCCAATTCTCATGAAGCAAGCCAAGGCGATTTTAATAAAATAAATAACACACGTATAGGTTATATCGCACCTATTAACAGACAAAATTCGCTTCGCTTACCTGCACGATTTCAGATAGCACCGCAAGATGTAGGCGAACTAGGGACTTCTTTGGATTTCACCTATTCGCCATTTCCAAAAGTAGCAATCAATCTGAGTCTTTGTATGATAGATACTATTAACATAACCGACCCTTATTATAGAGAAGCTTATGGGGATATAGAGTTTAAGAAATTATTAGGGGGCAAGTTAAAGGCTTTATTTGGAGGACAATACGTCTATTATAATCAAATTTTGTACCAGCAAGATGGCAAAAAAGATGTAGAAGCATACACTTTTTTCTCCGAAGCATCCTATAAAATTTCAAAACAAAAATCCATTAGAGCCGAGCTTCAATATCAACATGCCGAAAAAGAATTGGGACAGTCCATTTTTGCCTTGATTGAGTTTAATATAGCGCCTACATGGTCTTTTTCTATATCGGATCTATATAATTTCAAAACCAATCCAAATTATTTTATTGTGGAGAATAGAGTACCACATCATTTTTACTCATTTTTTGCGGCCTACACAAAAGGTGCTACAAGATTGACATTGGGATATGTAAAACAACTTCAAGGTATTGTATGTACAGGAGGTGTATGTAGAATGGAGCCTGCATTTAGTGGGATTAGAGCTCAATTAACGACTAGTTTCTAAAAGTATAATCCATGACAGAAATCGTATATAGCGTAACGGTAAAACCCAATGTAGAAATTCAAAATGAATTTATTGCTTGGCTGAAAGAGGAACACATTCAAGAAGTAATTAATACGGGCTGTTTTGACTCGGCTCGATTTTTTAAATTGCTCGACGAAAATGAAACCGACGGCAGTTCGTTTAACATACAATACAGCACCACTGAAATGTCGCGCTATTTTGATTATATCAATAATTATGCTAATGAAATGCGTCAGAAAGGATTAGCCAAATTCGGCGATCAATTTGTAGCGTTTCGTTCGATTTTGCGTTCGGTTTAATATATTTTTTTTACTTATTTTCATAAATAAATCAATATGAATAGAAATAAAATTACACTGGTTGTTTTCTTTCTTTGCACTTTTGTGTATACAAAATCTCAAGATTTTCAATCTCCCACAAACTCTTATTATTGGAAAAATAAAAAACCTGCGTCCAATTACTGGCAACAAGACATTGACTATAAAATCAAAGCTTATTTGGATGAAAAAAATGAAGTGATTTCGGGAATTGAATCCATCAAATACAGCAATAATAGCCCCGATACGCTCTACTATTTATTTTTCAATTTATATCAAAATGCTTTTATTGAAAAATCCTATTTGACAAATTTACAAGAGGCAAATGGCGCAAAAATTAATTTTGGAAAATGGGAAAAAGCCAATCTAGGAAATGAAATCAAATCCTTGAAAATAGATGGAACCGAACTTAAAAAAGAAATCGATGGATCCATAATGAAAGTATGGCTAACCAAGCCCATGCTTCCCAATACAGATTTAACTTTAGAACTGCAATTCAACACGTATTATAGCAAAGGTGGCGCTACCCGAAGACGTATGAAATCCTTTGTCCAAAAAGGACAACGACATTTTAATGGGGCGCATTGGTATCCTAGACTAGCGGTATATGACAGAAAATTCAAATGGTGTACCGATCAGCATTTAAACAGAGAATTTTATGGCGATTTTGGGAATTATGAGGTAGAACTCAACTTTCCTGCCAATTTTGTAGTAGAAGCTACTGGCGAAATCCAAAATGAAGACGATGTAATGCCAAAAGAATTGAGAAACAAGCTAGATTTATCCAACTATTGGAAAAACAAATGGGATAGCGACATCATATTTTCTCAAAAAATAGAAAAAGGAGCACGAAAAACATGGAAATATAAAGCTAGAAACGTACATGATTTTGCTTGGATCGCAGGGCCTCTTTACAGAATCCATGAGCAAATAATCAATAATGTAAAAGTAGTAGCCATGGTGCTAGAACATCATGCAAGTGGCTGGAAAAATGCTACCGAATTCACCCATAAAGTTATCAATACTTACAGTAGAGATTTTGGGAAATACGCTTATCCAAAAATGATAGTAGCAGACTGCGAAGACGGCATGGAATATCCTATGCTCACAATGGATGGCGGCAGCGATCCTGGATATCGAAAATTATTGGCACACGAAGTGGGACACAATTGGTTTTATGGTATGGTGAATAATAATGAAACCTACAGAGCCATGTTAGACGAGGGATTTACCCAATTCCTAACCGTGTGGGCCATGGAACGAATAGACGGAAAATACATAGTACAATCCAAGCCGACCAATAAATATTTGAACAAACATTATGAAGAAATAGAAGCTCGTGAAGCCAATGTATATCTAGGCTATATGCGCGATGCAGTTCACAACGAAGACCCTACACTCAATACCCACAGCGATGGATTCAACGGCGCATTGGGACAAGGCGGAGGCTATGGACACGTCTATTCAAAAACAGCTACGATGCTTTTCAATCTACAATATGTATTGGGCGATAGCTTATTTTCGGGTGCAATGAAGCATTATTTTAATCAATGGAGTTTTTGCCATCCTTATATTGAAGATTTTAGACAATCTATAATTGACTATACAAAACGCGATTTGAATTGGTTTTTTGACCAATGGATTGAAACCAGCAAGCATATTGACTATAAATTTGTAGGATTAAACAAATTGGATTCGGGAAATCTTTATGAACTCAAGTTGAAGCGAAAAGGCGAAATGCAAATGCCCATTGACATTACGATTACAGGAAAAAGCGGCAAAAAATACAATTTTTATATCCCAAATACTTGGTTTGAAAAAGAAACCGATGCCACCAGACTACCTCGCTGGATAGGATGGGACAATAAACTCAAAACGGATTATAGCGCCAAAATAGAATTGCCCGAAGCAGTTCAAAAAGTAGAAATAGATACTACAAGACGATTGGCGGATATTCGTCCACTAAACAACAACAGCTATTTCCCTATCAAGTTCAAATTTGACCATAAATTGTACGACAATTTGGATAGAAATTACTACCACGCATTTTGGCGTCCCGATGTATGGTATAACAATTTTGATGGTGTAAAACTAGGCGTTCATTTCAATGGAAATTATATGCGTTCATTCCATAATGTACAACTTGATTTTTGGGTCAATACAGGAATAGGAAAAGGCGCTATTCGTGAGAATAATTTTGGACATAATAGCAATGATATTATCTCGTATCGCTTCAATTACAGCACGCCCACGCATAGTTTTATCAAAAACAGTACGTTTTCATTTCATTCGCGTTGGTTAGACGGAATTGTACTCAATAAAATTGGCTTGAGCAAGCCATTAAACGATTATTTTTCAGCTTCGTTGTTCTACAAAATGATTATGCGTCCTAGCTATGGCACATACAATTATCACTACGACCCTACCGCTTGGGGCAATGGAGGACTCAACTCTAGTATCAATGCAGAAATTTATTATTCAAAATTGTACAAAAGCAGTATTTATCATCAATCAAAACTCGCAGTAAGAGCTTCTATTCTAAGTTATAACAATTATAATTTCATTGAGAATGAACACAAGTTCAAAAAAACATTATATAAATTTTTGTTCAAAGCTCGATTCTTCGGCAGACTAGGCGTAAATGAAAAAGGCAATAATGGCGTTCCTAATGCATCTTTGCTAGAAGCAGGAAATGCCAATATGGAGCAGATGATAGAGAATGAATTTACACGTTCTGTATTTTTGATTCCTTCCTCATTGTATGATTTTAATAATATTGGACTCAATGCCAGCAACCTTAATATGGCTGGCGGGCTCAATATGAGAGGATATACGATGCGAAGTTTCATAGAAGATGGAAATTCTTTGCATAGTCTCAAAGCACAAAATTCGGGATATAGCACCAATTTACAGATTCATTTTGAGCGATTGAGTCCAATAAAATTCAGACGATTGAGCCAAACATTAGGTCTAGAACTATACTCTTTTACCGATATGGGAAAAATAGGAACTGCTTTATTACACGCCGATGGGTTCGCATTCAATGCCTCGCCTTTGCTATTTGATGCTGGACTGGGAGCCGGTTTACAAATCAAAAAATTTGGCGTTCTTCAAACCGTAAAACCACTTTATTTCCGATTTGATATGCCCTTATTTTTATCCAGTCCGAATAGAGAAGACAACAACAATCAATTCAAATTTAGATGGTTAATAGGCATTGAAAAAGCGTTGTAGAAATATTGATTTTTACAACGCTTAAATATTTATATAATATTTTGATATTCAATTAATTATTTAATATCTATTTTGAATTTACACTATAGTTTACTTTGAAATTACACTATACTTTAATTTGAAAATGTACTACTATCTATTTTGAAAATGCACGATTTTTTTCAATCAAAAATTGCGTTTGAAATGACTTCAGTCATTTTTTTGACCAATTACTATTTACTATAGGGTATTACTCAAATTATTCCAGCCTTGAATAGCACCTTGCAAACGAATTTGATCAAAATTTCCCGTATGTACCAACGTCTTAGATTTAACCAAATGGGGCATCACTTTTTCAAAATAACTGAGTCCCTTAAACATATCGGGCATAATAGTTTCCGATGCCTTAATTTCAATTAAATTCAGAAATTCATCATCCTGCCAAATTAAATCAACCTCGTGTCCTACCGCATCGCGCCAAAACCATATGTCGCGCAATAGATTCTGATGATAGTTGTTTTTTACAAACTCCGCTACGATAAAATTTTCAAATAAACTTCCTTTATGCTGACTTATTTTAAGACTATCGGCATCTTTAATTTTTAGGAGAAAACTGAGCAAGCCACTATCATAAAAATAAAGCTTTGGACTCTTGGTAATTCGCTTATTCAAATTGGAATAATAAGGCTGTAGCTGAAAAACAATATAGCTACTTTCCAATACCGATAGCCAAGACTTAGCCGTAGGCTGTGAAATACCACATTCATTAGCCAAGGCATTCAAATTGAGCAAACTCCCTGCCCTATTCGCACACAAGGAAATAAAATTCCTAAAAAGACGCAAATCTTTGATATGAATCAGTTCTGTCAAATCCCGCTCAATATAAGTTTGAATATAATTGGAATAAAAAACTTTGGAGGGAATATCTCTATCGTAGATAGCAGGATAAAAACCCCTATGCAGATTATAGGCATAGTCATCGTTCAGCAAATTGGCGGATTTCATTTCATTAAAATCAAAAGGCAATAGCTTTAAAATAGCAACTCTTCCCGCCAAACTCTGGGTAATATTTTGCATTAAATGAAAATTTTGAGATCCAGAAAGAATATACTGCCCCATCATTTTATTTTCATCCACTTTCGATTGAATATATGAAAACAAAAAAGGCACCCTCTGCACCTCATCCAAAATAACATTTTTATCATATTGTTTCAAAAAACTATTGGGATCTTTTTCCGCATAAGACCTTAAATCTGGGTTTTCCATATTGATATACTCATAATTTGGAAATGCCGAACGCAAAAAGGTTGTCTTGCCCGATTGCCTAGGTCCTGTCAATGCCAAAACAGGATATTTTTTTAGATAAATATCCATCGCATTTTTTATGATTCTATTTACACTCATAATCCATTGTATTTGAGATGCAAATATACATACAATTTTGAAATTACACAATAGTTTATTTTGAAAATACACTACAGATTACTTTGAAATTACACTATACTATACTTTGAAAATGCACTAATATATACTTTGAATTTACACTATACCCTACTTTGAAATTACACGATATGCTATTTTGAAAATGTACCGTATGAAAAATCAGAAATAGAAAGCTTTCTGAAAAATAAAGTATCAAAAAGCTAGAAGTATCTCTATCTTTGACCATTAAATTAAAAAATATAATAATACATGATTTATTCTATGACGGGCTATGCCCTCACCACTTTTGAATTTAGAGAAAATAGCTATACCATTGAATTAAAATCATTGAATAGCAAAGGATTGGAAATCAATTTCAAATCATGCCAATTATTTAGAAATCTTGAATTAAACTTCAAAAATATTTTACAACGAAAATTACAACGGGGTAAAATAGACTTGTATATCAATCTTCAAAAAACAAAAACCGCACTTGTAAACATAGACGAGGCTTCTTTTGTAGAGAAATATGAAGCGCATTTGAATCTGGCTCATAAAGTAGGCGCCAATACTGATATGCTCTTCACCTATCTTCTCAATAATAACTCGGACACAAGTGTAGAAGTTCTTACAGAAGCTGAAATTCAATTCCTAGAAATGGAAATAGATAAAGCTACTGAAATTCTTATACAATACCGTAAAAACGAAGGGATATCGCTTGCACAAGATTTTGAAAATTGGATAAGTAATATTGAAACATTGAAAAAGGTTGTAGAATCTATAGATAGCAGACGAATTGATGCCAAACGCTCAAAAATTCTTACAAATTTTGAAGAGTTGAATGCCAAAGTTGAATTTGACAAAAACAGATTGGAACAGGAAATGATATACTTTATCGAAAAACTGGATATCAGCGAAGAAATAAGCCGTTTGAATCATCACTTGGCGCTATTTCTTTCTACGGTAAAGTTGGACGAACCTATCGGGAGAAAACTCAATTTTATTGCACAAGAAATAGGGAGAGAAATTAACACCATTGGTTCAAAAGCCAATGATTTTGAGATGCAACATAATGTAGTGGAAATGAAGGACAATCTCGAAAAAATAAAAGAGCAAATCAATAATGTTTTGTAATTTTACCCCATAATTCCATCTACTAAATGTCTTCAAAAAGCCCTTTAAAAACCAAGAGAAATCTATTCTATATTGCTTTAATCCTTTTGATTGGGCTTTTTATTTTCAGACAAACTATTGACGTTTCACAATTTGGAAATATCAAATGGACATCGCAAGTTATTAAAGGTATTTTATTAGCTATTTCCATGCTCATTTTGAGGGACTTAGGATATATTTTAAGACTAAGGCTCCTTACAGATAAAAAAATTGCTTTCAAAGAATTAGTCAAAATCATTTTACTTTGGGAATTTGGGAGTGCGATCACACCGGGTATGCTGGGCGGTAAAGCCGTAGCGGTATTTCTGCTCATTCAAAACAAAATAAAAGCCGCCAAAGCCTCTTCTTTAGTACTTTTAGCGATTATTTTGGATGAATTTATATTCGTACTGCTCTTCCCAATTTTATTTTTTATTTATGGAAAATCAATGCTAGCACCCCATACCGATTGCCCCGATTGGACTATTTTACAATCCAAGCTTTCTTTTCTCAAAAATATCGATTATATACAAGAAATCGTTTTTACCATTCTTACGTTTATCTTTCTATTTGTTACAATTGCTTTTATAGGGATTTTTGTATTTCCTCGATGGATAAAAAATGCTTTTTTGAATCTATCCCGCATCAAAATACTCCTCCGATGGCAATCCCAAATAGTAGAATTTGGAAATGAACTATTTGAAACCAATATTGCGTATAAAAACAAAAAAATCACCTTTTGGATTCAGCTAGCGTTATACACACTTATGAGCTGGGCGGGTAGGTATATGGTAGGCGTAGCTATCGTTTGGGGATTTGCAAATGCGCCTTTGGATTTGGGACTCATTTATGCAAAACAATATGCCCTTTGGCTTATGTTTTATCTTCCCTCAACCCCTGGAAGTAGTGGATTGGCCGAAGCCATATATATGGCATTTTATTGCCCCTATTTTGAACAAGGTATGAGCGGCGTTATCGCTTTCATTTGGCGTTTTATCAGTTATTACATTTATGTGATATTAGGAATTTTTCTTATTTTCTGGGGAATGAGAACCAAAAAGAAATAACCTATCAAGACCCACAAAAAAGAAAGATTAAACGCTGAAATTAAGAATCGAATACCCATTAAAGGGGAAATTAACGCAAAAATTACACATAAAATCAAATAGCCAAAAGGATTAAAAAATAGCATTTTGTATAAATCGACATGCTGTTTATTCCTTGAAATTTGATATAATTTATATGCAAAATACAAGAAGAAGCTCACAAAAAGCATTTCCAAACCTTTAGCAAAATAAAATATATTAGGTAAAAGCAGTATCCATTCTACCAGAAAATAATACATAGTGTGAACCAAACAGCCTATAAAGATTAACGCTAAAACAATTTTTCGCAACGATAAAAGCGCCTTTTGTGAGGCTAAGTCTACTTGTGCTACCAAAAAAGTAAAACAAAAATAAAGCATTGGAATACAAATCATTCCCAACAATAAACCAATCTTTTGTTGTTCTTTTGAGATTGTTTTTAGGAATTGATAATTTTCGGCTTTTGAGAATAAATCGGGTGTAAAAAGCAAATAATTATCTGAAATTCCACAAAAAACAGGAATCCAAAAGATAAAAACAAGCTTAATCCAAAATTTCATTAGCTAAAAAATTGAAACAAAATTAATCTGAATAATTTTGAACATTCGTAAAATCTCAATATTATCCAGAGCATACACATTTAAAGATTAAACTATGAGATTCCTCCCTGCGGTCGGAATGACTTTGTATTTTTTTTGTAAAGGAAGGGTGTAAAATGATTTTTTTTTAATTACCTTTGTGCCTTTATGATAAAATAAAAACAATGATAGCGACTCAAGAAATAATAGAAAAAATATGGGAAGACCGTAGTCTTTTGAACGATAACAAACAAGCGGTTTTGGATGCAATGGAATGGCTAGACAAAGGCAAATTGCGTGTAGCCGAACCTACAGAATCGGGATGGAAGGTAAACGAGTGGGCAAAAAAAGCTATTTTGCTTTATTTTGGCATTATGGAAATGCGCACGATCAATATTTGTGATGAAATTGAATTTTTTGATAAAATTCCTTTGAAAAAAAATTATGAAAGTCAAGGAGTTAGAGCGGTTCCGCACGCTATAGCTCGCTATGGAAGTTTTATGGAAAAAGGCGTAGTGCTTATGCCTTCTTATGTCAATTTGGGCGCTTATGTAGGCGAAGGCACTATGGTAGACACTTGGGCTACGGTGGGCAGTTGTGCACAAATAGGCAAACACGTACATTTGAGGGGCGGCGTGGGCATAGGCGGGGTCTTAGAACCACCACAAGCAGCTCCCGTAATAGTAGAAGATGGGGCATTTTTAGGTAGTCGTTGTATCGTGGTAGAAGGTGTAAAAATAGGAAAAGAAGCGGTATTAGGAGCCAATGTAGTCTTGACGGCTTCTACAAAAATTATCGATATTACAGGCGAAAAACCTGTAGAATATAAAGGCTATGTACCCGAGCGTTCTGTGGTAATTCCAGGTTCAATCCCAAAAGAATTTCCTGCTGGCACATTTCAGGTTCCTTGTGCTTTGATTATTGGCAAACGTACCGCTTCTACCGACCTCAAAACATCATTGAACAATGCATTGAGAGATTTTGGAGTAAGTGTATAGAAAAAACTATAAATTATTCATTCAACTTTATCGTCAATTTCTGCCCTAATTGAAGTGGTGCATCATCCAGATTGTTCCATTTATTAATTTCTGCTGGCGTACATCCATATTTTTT
>JBIILY010000238.1:0-3126 GCA_044338225.1 Chitinophagales bacterium | reverse complement strand
GTCAAAATTGAGAATTACTAATCTTTTGACCTTCTCTTTACTTTTTATATTGACACTTTATAGACACAAGACAAATCTAGTTATTGAAAAAATTGATTGGTTTATTCTTGAAAACAAAAGAAATGAAATCGTTGAAAAAGTAAAAAATAAAGAAATAAACCCAAATGTAAGCTGGAATGGTTGGGTTTGCGAATTGCCATTTGAATTTCCTGTAATATCAAATGGTGGAAATGACATTGGGATATTAAGAAATAAAAAAAATAATAGAACGACTGTCACGTTTTGGGTTTTTCGTAATTTTTTTGACTCACCTTCGACACATTTTGTTTATTCAAACGACCCGGAAGAGATAAAAAGTTTAGATGAAAAAATTACTAATCGACCTAACGAAAACTGGAAAATTAAAGAAAATTGGTATAGAACTTACGGAGAATAAATACTTTATTCCATTTTATATAAAAATGCCTTCAAAACAACATATTGATTACTACGAATGAAAAACCCTAGAAGCCACAATCAAGCCTTTTTGGATATGCAAAGTCTCTCCTACTCGTAAATCGGCTTCACCGGGATTTTGACGTATATATTCCATAAATACATCCGTATCGTTGGCTATAAGATTAAGGACTTCATAATGTAGCTGGGACATACGATCAAAAGCATCTTGCCACCATTCTCGCAGTTCAGATTTTCCTTGAATCAATCCTTGAGTTTCGGGCTTGGCTATCAAGAGTTTGGGACTAAAATGCGCTGCATCATCATCATACAATGCCAAAAGTGCCTCTAAATCTTGTACATTAAATGCTTCAAACCATTTATGCGCTATTTGAAGATTGGCTGCATGCATATTACATAGTTTTTACAATGTTCAAGATGCCTGCTTCCAACGCCGTAAATTGATTGGGAATCAACGTTTTCATCTTAGAAATATCAGGTCTACGACGTGTCATATCGCCTTCTTCTAAGGCAGGTAAATACTCAATTTTGGATTGAGAGCCCGTCACTTTTATCACCAATTCCGCCAATTCTTTGATAGTCATTTCTATATCACTTCCGATATTCAAGGTATCATTGACAAACTTATTTTCAAACAAACAAGAAGCCGTGGCACGTATATTATCATCGATAAAACAAAACGTACGCGTTTGGCTACCATCGCCATACAAGGTAATATTTTCGTTGTTTAGTGCCAATTTAATGAATTTCTTGACAACAAAATCTTCACTTTGTTTGGGGCCATAGGTATTGAAAAAACGAAAAATAGTATAATCCAATCCAAATTCTTTCTGATACGAGCGAATATAAGCTTCAGCTACATTTTTCACTACTGCATATGGAAGTTTTGAGTTGAGAGGCGTCGTATTTTCGTTTTGTGGATGCTCAAAAGGCTCTCCGTACACTTCGCTACTCGAAGAAAAGAAAAAGCGCTCTACGCCCGTATTTTTGGACAAATTCAATATATTTTCTATTCCTTTGATATCATTCAATACCCATAACGGATGTTCTAAGGTTCGTTTTACACCCACAACCGCCGCATAATGAAATACAAAATCAAACTTGTACGAGAGCATTACACCGCTCAAAGCCTCATAATTATTGACATCGCACTGAATAAACTTATAATTGGGCAAAGAAACAGTAGGTAAATTTTCTTTCTTTCCCGTCAAAAAATTATCTACCGCCACCACAAAAACATCTTGTTGCTGAACCAGATAGTCTACCATACAGCTTCCTACCTGACCTGCAGCACCTGTTACTAATATATATTTCATAAACTAAACTTTATCGTGGGCTACATTCATCAAATATTGTCCATAGCCACTTTTGAGCAATGGCTGCGCAATTTCAATGAGTTTTTCTTTTGAAATAAATCCTTTTCTATATGCAATTTCTTCGATACATCCTATTTTCAAGCCTTGACGTTCTTCTATCACTTGTACAAATTGAGACGCTTGCATAAGTGATTCTATCGTACCTGTGTCTAACCAAGCCGTACCTCTATCCAAAATAGATACTTTTAGTTTGCCACGTTCCAAATACACTTTATTCAAATCCGTAATCTCGTACTCGCCTCTTGCACTTGGCTTCAAGTCTTTGGCTATTTGTACTACATCGTTATCATAGAAATACAATCCCGGAACGGCAAAATTAGATTTGGGTTGTGAAGGTTTTTCCTCCAATGATTTCACATTAAAATCTTCATCAAATTCCACAACACCATAACGTTCAGGATCCGAAACTCTATATGCATAAATAATACCACCATCTGGATCATTATTTTTTTCAAGCAATTTGCCCAATCCCATGCCGTAGAAAATATTATCACCCAAAACCAAGGCACATTTATCCTTTCCGATAAATTTTTCGCCAATCACAAAAGCTTGCGCCAATCCATTGGGAATTTCCTGCACTGCATATTCTAGTTTACATCCAAATTGGCTACCATCGCCAAGCAAACGCTCAAATTGTGGTAAATCATGTGGGGTAGAGATAATCAAAATTTCTCTAATTCCAGTAAGCAAAAGCGTAGACAAAGGATAATAAATCATCGGTTTGTCATAGATAGGCATAATTTGCTTGCTGATAGCATACGTAATAGGATATAAACGTGTGCCAGATCCTCCAGCCAATATAATTCCTTTCATTTATTTATTTTTTATATTATTTATTTTCCAATGCAAATTTAACGAAAAAGATTTCTTTCTCTTATTAAAATATAAAAAGGCGGCTGAAAACTCAACCGCCTAATTATTATTTCAATATTTCTATGATTATTTTTTTGAAACTTTCAAAGAAATTCTTCTATTTCTGCTTTTACACTCGTCTGTATCATTAGCAGGACAAACAGGATGTGCATCGCCATATCCTTCTGCTTTCAATCTTTCTTTTGCTATACCTTTTTCAATCAAAGCATTCATAACAAAATTAGCTCTATCTGAAGATAATTTCAAATTTGCATTTTTATCCCCAGAATTATCGGTATATCCACCAATTTTAAATTCAGAAGTAGGATATGCAGCCATCATATTTGCGATATTTTGTAATTGCTCAGCTGATATTGAATCCAACTCAGCACTTGCTGTTTTGAAAGTTAATCTATCAAAATCAAACCAAGTAGTATCATTA
>JBIILY010000237.1:0-3133 GCA_044338225.1 Chitinophagales bacterium | reverse complement strand
AGAAGTATTGAGTACGCTCAGGGAAGTGCCGATAACTCCTTGATGGGAGCGCAATTCAAGCAAAATATTAAAAATACGGCTCAAGTATATGGACAATTGATTTTGGATGATCTGCAAGTGAAAGAATTTTTGAAAAGTTCGGGCTGGTGGGCCAATAAATATGGCATACAGCTAGGTGCAAAATATATGGATGTAGCTAAAATCAAAAATTTAGATGCACAGATAGAGTTCAATATGGTTCGTCCTTATACATATTCGCATTATAATATATCTTTTGGTGGTGATACGATGGCTAATTATACCAATTATAATCAAGCACTTGCGCATCCTCTAGGCGCTAATTTTACCGAATTTATGTTTAAAATTAGATACAGTCCTATCCCTAAGTTAAATATGGAATTGAAATATTTTGTGATAAATAAAGGATTGGATAGCGGGACACAATTATTTGGAAATGATATATTTACAAATACAAATACCAATAACATTCCCAATAGTTTTGGGGTAAGACAAAATCAAGGTTTTAATAATAATATCAACATCCTTGCATTAAATGCTTCGTATCAAATATGGCATAATGTATTTTTTGAAATGGATATGATTTATCGAAATTCAAAATTTGAAAATCCAAGTTTGAACCAATCCACGGTAGGCGTTCAAGCGGGAATCCGAGCCAATCTAAGACGAAGAGAGCAGCTATATTAGTCTACTCTATACCAATATTGCGTTCTGCCTATTAAGGAAAAACCAATAAAGCCTCTTAGTTTTAGCTTGTCTTTTCCTTCTAACGAAAATTTGCAGCTGTATTCTTTTCCCGATTTAGGGTCTACGATAGTGCCATCTACCCATTCATCACCCTCTTTTTTCATTTTCGACATAATTTCTAGCCCTATCAAAGGTTTGTTTTTAAGCGCACCTTTGCAATTTTTGCAATCATCGTGGCCCACTTTTGTCAATAACTTGATGATTTTGCCATAAAACAAGCCATTTTTTTCATAAATCTGAACATAGGATTTGGCTTGTTTGGTTTCGTCATCTATGGTTTTCCAAGTACCTATTGGACTTTGTGCATTTGCTATAAAACAAATGAAAAATAAACTAAAAAGCAAACTACATTTTTTCATACTTTATTTTTTTTGGGTTAATTCGTCCCAAAAATAACACTTTTTTATGAAAAATCAATCTATAATTTCCACTTCATACGTTTGTGTACCATACGCCTGAATGTTGCAGGCTCCTGTTTTGAAATTAAAACGATATTCGTGAAGTGGGCATAGAATTTCATTATCGCAGATTTTACCTAATCCTAGGCTTGCACTTTTGTGCGGACAAAGGTTGTCTATAGCAAAAAATTGTTCATTTTGATTGATGATACAAATTTCTTTTTCGCCTATGAAAACAATTGAGGTATCGCCATTTTTTGGCAATTTTTTACGTGCTACTTTTATAGTCATTTACCAAGGCAATTTTTTTCGTAAACCATCCATCAATTCATTCTTTTTCTTTTCTACTTCTTGTTCCACTTGTTTTTTGGTTTCGTCTACTTTTTTCTCTACTTCTTTTTGGAATTGCTTTTTGGCACTATCGGCGGCTTTGAGGGCGTTATTCTTTAGCTCTTCGCCTTTTTGTTTTGCCATATCTATCGCTGCATTTGTAGGAGATGTAGTCGTAGAACCATCTCCTTTTAGCATTTCGGGTGTGCCAAGCGATATTAGTGGTTTGTCAAAAAATCCTTTGATATTCAAGTTCAATCGAACTTTTTCAGGCTTAATTTGACCCAAAAACGGAAGATTTACTTTGCCTAGCAAGCCATCTACTACCGAATTGGCTGGTCCTAATTGAGAAAAAGGCACATCGATGGACATTTTATAATCCAAAGATTTGTCCAATCCTTGAGCTCCTTGCAAGCCCATTTTCATATTGTTTGCATTGAAATTAACGGGTTGAAGCAATATTTTTCCTTTGTCTATAGATAAATTGGCATTGATATTATTGACTTCAAGATTTTTCAATTGGCTCAATTTTGTCAATTCTGCAATTTTGTCTAAAGCTGGCAAACCTACAACTTTAGCTAAAGGAATAGATGCTGAAAAATCGCCGCTCGTAGTCATTAAATCGGGGCTCATATCGGGCAAAAGCGCAGTAGTAATGCTAGATTTTGAAGAAAGGGATCCTGTCATAAATTGCAAAATCGGGGCTAATTTTTTTGCAGATTCTACATTGTCAAAAACTTTTTTCATATCAAAAGATTGAATATTATAGTTGAGTAAACTTACGGGTTTACTGCTATTCACTGTGCTGTAGCTTCCATTTAGGATAGCTTTTCCTCCTAATAAATCGGCATTTACATTTTGGATTTGTACGGTTTCATTTTCTATTTTGAGTCCCCCAATTAAGTTTTGGATATTCATTTTTCCATAATCCATTGACTTGATATTCATCGACCCCGTAAAATTAATATTTTTAGGAACATAAACGTATTCTGTGCTACTTTTTTTCGTCTCTTCTTTAGGTAGAAATTCATTGGCATCTACATAGTGCGACAAAAAAGTTAGATTGCCTTTCATCACGGCTTCTTTAGACAAATAATAAGCGATAAAATTTTCTAGTTTCCCTTTCATGTCAAAATCGGTCTTGCCTATTTGTCCTACACAAGTAGTCATATCTACAAATTGGGGCGAAAATATCAAGTTTAAAGCATTGACCTTTACAGGTTTTTCTACTGAAGTAGACGCGTAGTTTAGCTCTTTGATATCAACGGTTCCGCTCGCTTTGATGGCTTCGTATCGTTTAGCATCAATGTCCGATTTTCTGGCTTCTAGGTTTAAGTTTATATTCATCAAGCCCGAAAGTGTTTTTACATCTTCCATAGGGTAGAAGCTTTTGACATCTTCGAGGTTCATTTTTCCAACGGCAATGAGTTTTACGTATGGATTTGATTTCATATTGGCTACTTTCAAGCTGCCGCTAAAAGGGTCATTTCCCAGCTGCATTCCAAATTTTGAAATATCTAAAATCATCATATCCATTGAGCCTCCAGGGCTGGTAATACTTGATGTAATATTGATATTAGAAACCTTTTTTGGTAGCGAAGGATAATGAAAATTTCCATTAATAATATTGAATTTTATAT
>JBIILY010000236.1:0-3143 GCA_044338225.1 Chitinophagales bacterium | reverse complement strand
AATTTGGGCAAACCGCGTGTTAAAAGACTATTTGCTAAAAGGCTACGCTATCAACGATAGAATGAATCGAATAGAAGACAAGGTAAACCATTTGAGTTCTAAAATGAATCAAATTGATTTACAAATCAACACACATTTAATCCCGTCGCAAGGTATTTTTTTTGAAGGTCAAGTATTTGATGCGTATGAATTGGCTTCAAAAATTATTCGTTCGGCAACCAAGAGTATTTATTTGATAGACAATTATATAGATGAAAGCACTTTGACACAACTATCCAAGAAAAATAAAAATGTATTTGTAACATTACTCACAAAAAATAGCTCCAAACAACTCGAATTAGATATAAAAAAAGCCAACGAACAATATGGAAATTTTGAGCTCAAAACGTTTAACAAAAGCCACGACCGTTTTTTGATTGTTGATGAAAAAACGGTTTATCATTTAGGAGCTTCGTTGAAAGATTTAGGTAAAAAGTGGTTTGCTTTCACTAAAATGGATAGTTATTCGGTAGAAAATATACTAAATACAATAAAAAAATAAAATGGCTCAAAGACCGCTAACTCAGCTATGAAGATATTTTACAATACCAAAAAATAATCGTTGCTTTGACGGAGACGGATCGTTTGATGAAGGAAGTGGATAAATTGGAGATTGAATGATAAAATAGGGATTTATTCATATTCTATTTTGCAGCAAATTTTAGTATAAATAATAATTTTTCATTTTTATACATTCCGATGCTTTTAGTGGTTTTGGAATGTATTTTTTTTTTGATTATTTTATAATAAAATACTTACTTTTGCCGTTAGTAACGTAGTGAGATATGATTGTAGATTTTGGGGATAAAGAAACTGAAAAAATTTGGAAAGGTATTGTTTCAAAAAAACTGCCAAGAGAGATCCAAGATATTGCAAGAAGAAAATTAAGGATGATTAATAACTCTTTAGATATATTAGATTTAAGAATTCCACCCGCAAATAGACTTGAAAAATTGAAGGGGAATTTAAGTGAATATTACAGTATAAGAATAAATAATAAGTGGCGTGTTATTTTTATTTGGAAAAATGAGAATGCATTTCAAGTCCAAATAGTTGATTATCATTAATAAATTAGAATTATGGAAAATTTAAAAAATCCTTCACCAGGAGATATTTTATTAGAAGAATTTTTAAAACCGCTTGATATTTCACAATATCGACTTGCAAAGGAATTGGATGTACCACAAACAAGAATTTCGGAAATCATTAAAGGCAATCGAAAAATTACGGCAGATACAGCAATTCGTTTTAGTGCTTTTTTTGGAAATTCGGCAAAATTCTGGCTTGGATTGCAAAATGATTTTGATATTGAGAATGAATTAAGCTTGAATAGTATGGCTATGGAAAAAATTCATAGATATAACAAAAAAGAAATTGTATAAAATCTAAATCTTTTTCTCTAACAAAAAATCTCATGTCCAATACAACAAGCAAGACAATTTTTTTGTTGGCAGTAGGATTGATTCCATTCGATTAATGCTTGGCTGTGATAGGCATTTTGATTTTGAAGACCAAGGACTTCGGTCATAGTTCGAGTAATTTTATTATTTTCAGGCTTTAATTTTTCCAATCCATCTATTGCGGTCAATGCGTTTTTGTTTTCCATTTTTGCGTTCAAATACATAAAGGGAATCAACACATTTATAATAATTTTTTGAACAAAAGCAGGGGCAATGTTCCATTGTGTCTTTTCAGTTTCGGCATCAAAGTGATAATGCGTTTTCCAAAAATCAGAAATAGCTATTTGAAACAAATCGAGGAGCTCCTTTTGTGAAATGGGGGCGGTTATTTTGGCATAAAGCCCCGTTTTATTATGAATAAAAGCGGCAAATTGTGCCAATCGAAGCGAAGGAAAAGACGCAGGATATAATTTTGAAAATAAAGGTGGAGCAGGAATTGGAGTCAATTGATACTTTTTTTGAAGATACGAATATTCCGTTTTCAATTTTTGAGCATATTCGTTCTCGGAATTCAATAGATTGGCTTGGCCTAGCAGCAAGGCTTCCAATTGAAATAAGTCGTCAATATGTCTTGCCAATACTTTTTGTGGCAAACTTTCTGCTATTTGTAGAAAAAAAGGCGCATTTATCTTTAACCCAAAACTATAGAGCAATATATGATAAAAGGTTGTTTCAAAATCATTTTGATTTTTTTTGAGCAATTCATACATCCATTCCGATTTTCGCTCCAGTCGTTCAATCGCCAATTTCTCATAAAAATGATTGATTTTGATTTGTTGAGGCAATTTATAAATTTTTTGGCAAGGAATGAGCTCTTTGCTAGAAAATAGATGTTCGTAGTAAGCAATTTTATCCTCTTGAATATAATCTTTAAGTGCCAGAATTGAAATTTTTTGATTGTTTTTTGTCAAAGTATAAATTTCATCGGTTGGATTGAAGACCACATGAAGTATGGTATTGTTGTACCTATCGTCTGTTTGATGCTTATGTTTGTACCAGTCTTCGTTTCGGACATGGATTTCTACATTCCCAATCAATATTTGATCTTTAATTTTGATTTGAGCATTAAAAAAATCAGGACCTTGATTGGTGTTGAGCATACCCGTTTTGAGAATTTCAATCGATTCTCCAAAAGTAGAGTGTAGATTTTCGGTGTCAAAAAGTCTGTATTGCCATACAAAATGTAAAAAAGCTTCTTGCATAAGAAAAGGGTTTTATTGTTTTCAAGCGGATTGTATTATTTTTTTGATTCAAATATAGCCCACATTTTCTCAGACAGCGCTTTTGCCTTTTCGCCCGATGCCTTTGCAAAATTCTCGGAGTTATCGGCATAAATAATCTCTCTGGAAGATGCTATCAAAATGCCTATTTCGTCATTCAACAAATGCTTGCATGTATCTTCCAGCGAACCTCCTTGTGCGCCCACACCGGGTACCAAAAAGAAATGATTGGGGAATTGCGCTCTGATTTCACTTTGATTTTCGCCTTGTGTAGCCCCAATTACAAACATGATTTGTTCATCACTGCCCCATGAAGCAACTTTTTTCATAACTTTTTGATATACAAAAGCGTCTCCCGATTCTAGCATCTCAAAATCTTGCGCTCCCGCATTTGAAGTCAATCCCAAAACTATGGTATATTTAT
>JBIILY010000235.1:0-3151 GCA_044338225.1 Chitinophagales bacterium | reverse complement strand
CTTTGATTAGCCCATTGCCTTCGAGTACTATATGTCCTGAAATAGGTAAATACAAAATTCCCGATAATGATATTTCTATCTGTTCAGGATTTCAGTGTAGCCCCAATATAATAACCGTGGGTAATTTTGTAAACAAAGAAGGCGTAATTGATGTAGATACAATTTATCGTTATATCGGTGGAAAAAGGGGAGAGATAGCCTCTTCTTCCAGCAAAGGACCAACCCGAAAAGGATTGATGAAGCCTGAAATTAGTGCGCCAGGTGGCGGTACATTTGCTGCCGTTGATTTTTCAACTCGAGCTAGTTTTTTAATTGGGAATAGAAAAAAATTAGATGTTTCGTCATATTATTCTGTTAATGGGGGTACTTCTATGTCGGCGCCCGTAGTTGCAGGTGCTATCGCTTTGATGCTACAAAAAGATAAAAATTTGTCACATACAGAAATTGCGTATCTAATCAAAAAAAATGCTAGAAAAGATACTTTTTCATCTATTGTTGAAAATAATACATATGGAAGTGGCAAACTAAATGTCTTTCAAACTTTGAAATATCCATATCGATATGGGTGTAAATTTGATACAAGTGCCTTTAATTATGATAGCTCAATAGATTTTCATCGTCAAGATTCTTGTATTCAAAAGGTATACGGATGCACCGATACGGGAAGTATTAATTACAATTCGTTGGCAAATATAGACAATGGAAGTTGTATCAAAAAACGATATGGCATTATGGATACCACTTGTATCAACTATGATAGTACTGCCAATGTTTCAAGTGGAATATGTATTCAAAAAGTCTATGGATGTATGGATTCTTTGGCTATTAATTACAATCCTTTAGCCAATGTGAATAATGGTTCTTGTATATATGGAGCATGGAATATTAAAGAATTGCAATTTTCAAAAATATTGATATTCCCAAATCCTGCATCTTCAATTGTAAATATCGAAAATAAAAGTAATCAGCCGATTCAAATTGAAATTAGAAATTTATACTCTCAATTGATAAAAAATGGTTTAATTGATAAAAAAATAACATGGGATGTTTCGGAATGGGCTCGGGGGATTTATTTTATACAAGTTGTTGAAAATGAAATTAATTCAACAATAAAGTTGATTTTGAAATAAAAGTTATTATATTTGCAAAATAAATAAATAGATATGGAAATTTTTGTTAAACATTTACATTCGTTTTTAGCGTATTTATTTTTGGTATCTACTTTCGTTTCTGTTATTTATGCAGTATCAAATTATAGAAAAAACGAATATTCAAGTACGCAATTTAGTCTTGCAAAATTAGCATTCATCGCTTCTCACGTTCAATTATTAGTTGGATTGGTGCTTTGGTATATCAATGGCTGGTTCTCACAATTGACTTCAAACACTTCTATGGTTATGAAGGATTCAAGCTTGAGATTATTAGCTATGGAGCATCCATTAATCAATATTATTGCTATCGCAATCGTAACGATAGGATATATTAAAGTGAAAAAAGCGAGTACAGCATTAGAAAAAAATAAATTTAATTTATGGTTTTACTTAGTAGCATTAGTTTTGATATTGAGTAGAATCCCTTGGCAACGATGGATATACGATCACATGTAGAATTTGAAAAAAATATATTGAGCAGCGAGCAAATCCAATTGATTTTGCATCGAATGGTTTGTCAGTTGTTAGAAAATCATTTAGATTTTAGCAATAGCATTATTGTAGGTATTCAACCAAGAGGTATTGCATTATCCAAAAAAATTCATGCCATTTTAGAGGCTAAACTTCAAAAAACAATTCCTTTTGGGATTTTAGATATTTCCCTTTATCGCGATGACATACATTTGAAAAATGAAGTAACGCCATTGGGCGAAAATTCAATGCCTTTTTCAATAGAAAAAAAGAATATTATTATAGTTGACGACGTATTATATACAGGTAGAACCATTCGTGCAGCACTAGATGCCCTCATGGATTTTGGCAGACCCAATGATATTGAATTGTTGGTCTTGATAGATCGAAAACTGCATAGAAATGTTCCTATACAAGCCAAATATATCGGAAAAACGATTGACAGTATTCAAAGTGAAAAGGTAAAAGTATATTTGGATGTGGACAATCAAAAAGATAGAGTAGACATCATTGGATCATAAAAAAATATAAGTATTTAAAAATGAGTTTTGAACACAAACATTTATTAGGCATCAAACAATTATCAAAAGAAGATATTGAAATCGTATTGAATCAAGCCACTCATTTTAAAGAAATTATCAATAGACCTATCAAAAAAGTACCCACATTAAGGGATATTACCATTGCCAATTTATTTTTTGAAAATAGTACACGAACGAAGCTGTCATTTGAGTTGGCGCAAAAAAGACTTTCTGCGGATATCATCAATTTTGCAGCGTCTAACTCTTCTGTTAAAAAAGGCGAAACCCTTATCGATACCGTCAATAATATCTTATCGATGAAAGTAGATATGATTGTAATTCGTCATGCCAGTCCAGGTGTTCCCGTTTTTCTTTCAAAAAATATCGATGCTTCTATTATCAATGCGGGCGATGGCACACACGAACATCCTACGCAGGCACTTTTGGACGCTTTTTCTATAAAAGAAAAGTTCAATGATTTCAAAGGCCTCAATGTAGCAATTGTAGGCGATATTGTACATTCAAGAGTTGCTTTATCCAATATTTTTTGCCTCACGAAGTTAGGTGCTAATGTTAGGCTTTGTGGGCCACCAACCTTGATTCCAAAAGGGATAGAGCAATTAGGTGTTGAAGTTTCGTATGATATCAAAGATACGTTAAAATGGTCCAATGTAGCCAATATGCTTCGTATTCAGCTGGAGCGTGCCGATGCTTCGTATTTCCCCTCATTAAATGAATATTCAAAATATTTTGGTGTTGACATGGACATGCTTCAAAAATACGGCGAAAATACCGTAATCATGCACCCAGGTCCTATCAATAGAGGAGTAGAAATTAGTAGTGAAGTGGCCGATAGCTCTCAATCCATTATTTTGGATCAAGTTGAAAATGGCGTGGCTGTCCGAATGGCCGTTACATACTTACTCGCTAAAAATAGAATGGCCGGAGTCGCTTCAAATTAATGTTGTTTTAGGAGCTATTCCCGTTGCAAATCCCGTATATCGGGGC
>JBIILY010000234.1:0-3157 GCA_044338225.1 Chitinophagales bacterium | reverse complement strand
TGTTTGCTTGGGGTATAAACAAGCGATGATCAAGGAATATTTTATGAATTATTATTTTACCAATTCAGATATAACGATTGATTTATCGAAAAATGAAACAACCGTTCATCAGCCTACACAAGAAAACTTTAAGGTTACATTGGTTGATACTGGATACGAAACCAATACCGCAGGTAGATTAAAAAGAGTACAAAAATATATAGGAAACGAAACTTTTATGCTTACTTATGGGGATGGTGTTGCAGATGTGGATTTTAAAAAAATTATTGATTTTCATAAAGCCAAAGGTAAAATGTTAACGTTGACTTCCATTCAATTGCCTGGAAAATTTGGAAATTTAGATATAGATGAAGATGGGAATGTATTGAGGTTTGTTGAAAAACCTGAAGATGATGGTGTGTGGATCAATGGTGGTTTTATGGTGGTAGAATCCAACATATTTGAATTTTTGAAAGGAGATATGGATGAAATTCAATTTGAAAAAGGACCTTTAATTGAAATTACTAAAGCGCAGCAGTTGGCCACATATAAACACAGTGGTTTTTGGAAATGTATGGATGCCATGCGAGACAAAATTGAATTAGAAGATTTATGGAACTCGGGTAAAGCACCTTGGAAAATTTGGAATTAAATTTATGTTTGAGATTTATAAAGGAAAAAGAATTTTTTTAACAGGAAATACTGGATTTAAAGGATCTTGGATGTCTTTTTGGCTTCAATCTTTAGGAGCAGAAGTAGTAGGATATTCGTTGCCTCCTAATACTGATCCCAACCATTTTAGCTTGTTGAATCTAAGTTATAAAACATATTTTGAAGATGTAAGAGATCTGGAGTCGCTTACCAAAGCTATAAATCAATCTAAACCTGATATTGTATTCCATCTTGCCGCACAACCTTTGGTTCGTTATTCGTATTTGAATCCTATTGAAACCTATTCAACTAATGTTATTGGAACAGTAAATGTGATGGAAGCATCAAGACATTGTGAAAGCGTCCGAGCCATTGTTATTGTTACAACCGATAAATGTTATGAAAACATAGAGCAAGAAAAAGGTTATGTGGAGTCGGATCGAATGGGAGGTCATGATCCTTATAGTAGTTCAAAAGGATGTGCAGAGTTAGCTGTTAGCTCATTCAGAAACTCTTATTTCAATATTAATGATTATCTTCGGAAGCATCAGATATTACTAGCATCTGCTAGAGCAGGAAATGTGATTGGGGGAGGAGACTGGAGTATAGATCGATTGATTCCCGATATTATAAAAAGTACCATTAAAAGCGAAAAGACTAATATAAGATACCCTAAAGCCACAAGACCATGGCAACATGTTTTAGAACCAATTTCAGGATATTTAATGTTAGGCGAACGTTTATTGAATGGTGAAAAAGATTTTGCGGAAGGATGGAATTTTGGTCCTGAAGAGCGAGATGTTTTAACGGTGGGTGAAGTTTTAGAAATTGCCAAAAATATTTGGGATCGCATAGATTATGAAGTAGATACGGAAAATGAACATTTCCATGAAGCGGGACTTTTGAGTTTGAATATCAATAAAGCAAAGTCAAAATTAGGATGGCAGCCAAAATGGAAAAATGAAATATCAATTAAACACACAATTGAATGGTACAAGGAGTTTTATCATTCAAATCAAATCATAACAGAAAATCAATTAAATCAGTATATACAATAATAAAGATATGTTTAAAAATTTTGATGGTACTCTTTTAGAAGAATTAAGAAAAATAGCACACGCTAAAGTTCAACAAACTATAAACGCAGGAACGGATTATATTCCTGTAACGGGCAAGGTATTAGATGCTAATGACTTGTTATATAGTGTAGATGCAAGTTTGGATGGTTGGTTGACTACAGGTAGATTTGGACTTGAATTTGAAAAAGAATTTGCAAGCTATTTTGGCTCAAAATCTTCTTTATTGGTCAATTCTGGATCCTCTGCAAATCTAGTAGCTTTTTATGCATTGACTTCTCCAAAATTAGGAGATAGACAAGTAAAGCCCGGAGATGAAATTATTACCGTTGCTGCAGGATTTCCTACTACGGTTAATCCTATGATTCAATACGGATGTATCCCCGTATTTGTAGATGTCGATATTCCTACTTATAATATTGATGTTACCAAATTAGAAGAAGCCTATTCCCCAAAAACCAAAGCCATTATGATAGCACATGCTTTGGGGAACCCATTTAATTTGGATGCCGTTATGGAATTTGCCAAAAAATACAATTTATGGGTAATCGAAGATGATTGTGATTCTTTGGGCGCTACGTATAAAGGTAAAAAAACAGGTACTTTTGGAGACTTGGCTACGGTTTCATTTTATCCAGCACATCATATTACTATGGGCGAAGGTGGTGCAGTATTGGTGAATAACGTTAAATTATTTATGCATGCAAAAAGTTTTAGAGATTGGGGAAGGGATTGTTATTGTGAAACAGGATGCGACAATACATGTAGAAAAAGATATGAATGGCAATTGGGCGAATTGCCTTATGGATATGATCATAAATATACCTATTCTCATATTGGATTTAATTTGAAAGTAACCGATATGCAAGCCGCTATTGGTGTAAGTCAGTTGAAAAAAGCAGATTCTTTTGTAGCAAAAAGAATAGAAAATCATGCGCTATTAAATGAAAGGATGAAACGCTTTGAAGAACATTTTATCCTACATGAAGCTACGCCAAATAGCCAACCAAGCTGGTTTGGTAATATGCTAACCGTTCGAGAAGGTAGTCCAATAGACAGAAATAAATTAGTAGAGTATCTAGAGAAAAATAAAATTGGGACACGATTGTTTTTTGCAGGTAATTTAATTAAACAGCCCGCTTATTCCGGAATCAACAAACGAATTGTTGGTGATTTGAAAAACACGGACATTATCATGAATCGAAGTTTTTGGTTGGGAGTATGGCCAGGTTTAAATGCAAGTCATTATGACTATATAGCTGATGTAATTGATGGATTTATAAAAAATAATACCTAGCCTATGTCTAAACTACTAATCACTGGAGGAACAGGTTTTTTTGGTAAAAATATATTGAAATATATCATTGCCGATGAATCATTATGTTCTGATTTTTCAGAGATTATGGTTTTGACTAGGAATAAGCCTCTTGATTTTTTGACTCAACATCCAG
>JBIILY010000233.1:0-3164 GCA_044338225.1 Chitinophagales bacterium | reverse complement strand
CATAGCCTGCTATGATCATACGAGCAATCCAGAAAAACAAGATGTCCGAACCTGTTACTATCATTTTTGTAGGATAATAATAGTTCAATTCTTTGTTTTTAGAAAGGTCTATTTTACCCGTTTCTTTATCAAAACAGTCGTCTGCATAGCCTTTGAAAACCTCCATAGGCCATAACCAGCTACTCGCCCAAGTGTCCAATACATCCTCATCTTGTCTCAAATCTTCTTTTTGGATATTTGGATCGATTTTTTTTGCCAATTCAAACGCTTCTTCTATACTTTCCGCTACTACAAATTCATCATTGGGCAAATAATACGCCGGAATACGATGTCCCCACCACAATTGACGGCTAATACACCAGTCTCTCACATTGCTCATCCAATGATTGTAGGTGTTTTTGTGGAATGCTGGAAATAGAATTACCTCATCTTCCATTACCACTTCATGCGCTTTTTTGGACAAACGTTTCATATCTATAAACCATTGGAGCGACAATTTAGGCTCTACCACCGTATTCGTTCGCTCGCTGCGTCCTATTTTATTTTCTATTTCTTCTACTTTGGCCAAATGTCCTTTTTCTTCCAGCAAAGGCTCTATTAATTTACGAACTTTGAATCGATCCAAACCTACAAATTCAGGATAAGAACAATCTTCATTCAAGGTGCCGTCATCATTCAAAATGTCCAAAAATGGCAATTCATGTCTTACGCCTATTTCGTAGTCGTTGATGTCGTGCGCTGGAGTCACTTTCAAGCATCCTGTCCCAAAATCTTTGTCTACATAATCGTCAAAAATGATAGGAATGGCTTTATTTATAAGCGGTACTATTGCTTTTTTGCCTTTCAAATGTGCGTAACGTTCATCTTTTGGATTAATCGCTATTGCCACGTCGCCAAAAATGGTTTCGGGGCGCGTAGTAGCTATAGTCAAAAATTCCGAACTGCCTTCAATCGCATATTTGATATGAAAAAGTTTCGATTTTTCAGGTGTGTCTTTGTAGATAACTTCCTCGTTGGAGAGCGCGGTTTTGGCCTCGCAGTCCCAGTTGATGATACGTTTTCCTTTATAAATATATCCTTTTTTATGCAAATCCACAAAAACTCGAATCACTGCTTTGTAATAATCCTCGTTCATCGTAAATTCCTCACGGCTCCAGTCGCAGCTACAGCCTATCGCTTTTAGCTGACTGATTATAATGCCGCCATATTTCTCTTTCCATTCAAACGCATGTTTGAGAAAATCCTCTCTTGATAAATCACTTTTCTTGATACCTTTTTCGCGGAGCATCTGAACCACTTTGGCTTCGGTAGCAATAGACGCATGGTCTGTACCCGGAACCCACAGCGCATTAAAGCCCTCTTTACGAGCCTTGCGGATAAAAAAATCTTGCAACGAATTGTTCAAAACATGCCCCATGTGCAGCACGCCCGTAACATTCGGCGGCGGAATGACAATGGTATACGAAGGTTTTTCGTTCACTTCCGAGTGAAACGTTTTATTTTCTTCCCAGTACTTGAGCCATTTTGCTTCCGCTTCTTTTGCGTTAAAATTCTTATCCATTTTTGTTGCTGTATTTTTTGCAAGTTACAAATATAATGAAAATTCGTTATTTGGCTAGCTAAAATGTGATGGAATGCCTACCTTAGATGATGCCCAAGGTTTTTGATTTCGCGCTTTTTGAACTTTTTCATATCCTAATCAAAACGTTATGATTTTTAGAGTTTAGTGTTTTTTTGATAAAAAAAGCACCAAAGGTGCGCTAACCATTAACATCGTCTGAAGGACGATGAAAAAAGATGCGTTAATCACTAACATCATCTGAAGGGCGATTAAAAAAGGTGCGCTAATCAATAAAGTCGTCTAAAAGGTGATGAAAAAAGGTTCGCAAATCACTAACATCGTCCAAAAGGGGATGTAAAAAAACAAAATGCAAAATCAATCCCAAAGGTATCTTTCATCATATTCGGCGTTATACTTTTTCAGAAAAGCAATGTATTCGTCTTGAAAGGTCTTTTTTTTATGATGTTCGGCTTGGTTTTCTATATATCTAACTACAACATCTATTTCAGCTGGATTTACGGAAAAGCTCCCATAACCTCTTTGCCAATAAAAATTTTTATATTTATCACCCTTTGTTTTTATCCATTTAGAAGAATGCGATTTTATTTCTTCTAAAAGGTTCATTAAAGCAATTTTACGAGATAATACGCAAAGTATATGAATATGATCTCTATACCCACCAACTTTTATAGGATTGCATTCCAAGTTTTTACATATCCCACCGATGTATTTAAATAATTCTTCTTCTATCGCTTCATCTATTATAGGAACTCGGTACTTTGTGCTAAATGTAATATGAAGGTAATTATAGGCTATAGATTGAGGCATAATTTTGATTTAGATATTTTTTCAATTTTGATTTTCAACTACAAATTTAAACAAAATTCTAATTTACTTTTATTAAAATTTTTGATAATACGCATTAGTATTTTTACCATGGACTTTGTCCAAGGCTTTTGATTGTGCGCTTTTAGCGCTTTTTAATATAGCAATCATTACGTTATAATTTTTAGCGTTTAATGATGTTTTGATGGAAAAACAAGCACCAAAGGTGCAAAACCATTAATATCGTCCAAAAGACGATAAGAAAAATGCGAGAGAAAAAATCAAGCACCAAAGGTGCGATAATCAACAACATCGTCCAAAAGTCGATGAAAAAAAGGTGCTAAAACATTATCATCGTGAAAAACGTGATGAAAAAAAAAACAAAATGTAATACCCTTTAACATACCCTTTTAAGGCTGTGTTATATGGGGCTCTCTTGTCATTAGGCGCCAATAAAGAGCTATATATTCAATATTAAAGCCATTTTATTCATTTACATAATTTTAATAATTCACAAATTCAAAAAAATACTTAAGTTTGTAGCAAATATAAAATTATGATTGTCAATTTGAGCGCTAAAAATAGTCTCTTGCATCAGTTTTTAAATGAAATTAGAGATGAAAACAAACAAAAAGATTCCCTCCGTTTTAGGATCAATCTGGAGCGCATCAGCCAGATTTTAGGCTATGAGTTGAGCAAGGAATTGGAATATGAAGCCATTCAAGTTCAGACACCTCTGGGTATAAAGGATTCGGTACAGTTAAAAGACACGCTGGTA
>JBIILY010000231.1:0-3222 GCA_044338225.1 Chitinophagales bacterium | reverse complement strand
GCCATGAAAACGCACTTCGGAGAATTCTGTTTCACAAGCACCTGGGCTTATAGCTGTAACTTTAATGCCGTATGAGAGCAAATCGATACGCATACTTTGCGAAAGTGCATCTACCGCATGTTTTGTAGCGCAATATACGTTTCCATTGGCATACACTTGTTTCCCTGCGGTAGAAGAAATATTGACGATATGACCAAATCCTTGTTTTTTCAAAATGGGTATCATTTCGCGAGATACATACAAAAGCCCTTTTACATTGGTATCTATCATCACATCCCAGTCCGAATATAAACCCTCGTCTATCGAACCCAATCCACTGGCAAGTCCTGCGTTATTGAGCAATAAATCTATCGTGGGAAATTTTTTAAAATCAATAGAAGCCACTCCTTGTTGTACAGAAGCTAAATCTCTTACATCCATTGAAATCGTTTGGACAATAGCACCATATTTAGTTTCTAAATCGGCCTTTATCACTTCCAATCTATCCGATCTACGTCCGGTCAATATTAAATTATAGCCATTTTGAGCAAAAAGATACGCCGTACTTTTGCCTATTCCTGAGGTTGCCCCTGTTATAAAAATTGTTTTTTTCACGTTGTTTAATTATTATTTTACATTCCAAACGATCATATTTCCCAAATTTTTTGTTATCATTCCCACCGAAATTGCTAGTAGAATAACGCCAAAAAGCTTTCGCATAACCGCCAATGAATTTTCAGAAATTTTATCTTGAATTATATACAAATATCGAAGTACCACATACACTACGATTATATTAAAAACAATGGCAACACCCATTTCAATATAATTAAACTGCGTTTTTAGAGACAAAATAGTCGTAATCGTTCCAGCACCTGATATTAATGGGAATGCTACGGGAACAATAGCCGAAGCTTTTTCCTTACTTTTTGATTGTTTGATAATATTGCGTCCAAGCACCATTTCCATAGCTAAAATAAACAAAATGATACCCCCAGCTACTGCAAAAGAAGACTGAGTTACACCCAAAAATTGCAAAAAATAATCTCCCAAAAACAACGCTAAAAGCATAATCGTCAATGAAGTGACAGACGCTTTTTCGGCATGAATGACGCCGTGATTTTTTGTAATATCGATCAATAATGGCAATACACCCACGATATCAATTACGGTAAAAAGGGTAAGAGCAACTTTCAAGGTATTGGCAAATAAAGTTGAATCCATAATTTGGAAATTTTAAGTCTACAAAAATAGGAATTTAAACCGAATCGTATGATTTTTAAATAATGTAGTAATTGTGTAACCAAAACGACATTTCTTTACAAAAAAACATTGTATTTTTGCATTTATGTTCAAATTTATAATACTTTTTTCTTTATCCCTCGTATCGCTCCAAGCACAAAATCATTTGAATTTATGGACTCGAATCACTTTTTCAAAGAAATTTTCCAAAAGTATCAAAACCGATTTTGAATTTCAGCATCGTAGACAAAATAATTTTGCAAGCAATATCCCTGCAGACAAAAGCTTGATGAATTCATTTAGAATTTGGAACACGTTTACCCTTTCAAAAAAAGCGAGCCTTTCTATTTCTCCTTTTGCTGTTTTTAGAAATTTTGCAATAATAGAATCCGTAAAAGATAGCAAAAAAACGGCTTTGACCGAATACCGTTTTGCAAGCGCATTTGATTTTGCACAACCTATTTCCAAGAATTGGTTTGTAACCAATCGAGCGGGCATCGAATACAGAATACATGAATCCGTCCTATCCAATCAAATAAGAATTAGAAATCGAATAGGGCTAAAATATCAATGGCATAATGCCAAACAACAACTATACCTCTTTGACGAACCTTTTGCAAATATTGTAGGCGCATTGGACGACAAGCATATCTATGACCACAATAGAATAGGACTTTTATATTCACACAATATCACGAATTCTCTAAAATTTGATGTGGGATATATATACATTGATAGATTAACCCGAAATCATATAGAATCTATTGATGATAGTAATTTTGTACTAAACCTTATGTTTCAACTGTAGCTACTAATTTCGTCCTTAAATTTTGCAAAAAGATTGTATATTTGCAAGACATAGTAACTAAATTAATTTCAAATGAGTGCAGTAGCCCTTTTTATACTTTTATTCGGATTTTTCGCCATTACATTTATACAGTCAGGGATGGACAAGATTATGGACACCGAAGGCAATTTAGGTTGGTTCAAAAGTCAATTTCAAAATTCTTTTTTAAATAAAATCATTACGCCGCTTTTTTGGTTGATTACCCTTCAAGAATTATTGTGCGGAGGCATGATGCTTATAGCCATTTTCAACGCTTCCAAAGCACTATTGTCATATCGTGCGAATCAATTTTTTGAATATCACGCCGAAGATATGCCTTTTATTTTTGCGGTTTTTGTATTGGTTCAATTATTTTTTGGACAGCGAATAGCCAAAGATTATGTAAGTGCATCGGGAATTATTCCATACATCATCTTAGCCGTAATAAGCTGGGCTTTGGCTTTATTCTTATAAAAATCAACTTATTAAAATGACCCAAAATAGCATTGTAGCTACTTTTGCAGGCGATTCGGGCGATGGTGTACAGCTTTTGGGTACGTTGTTTTCGGATAATATCGCATTGCAAAATTATCAACTCAATACCTTTCCAGACTATCCAGCCGAAATTCGTGCTCCAGCAGGTACGGTTCATGGTGTTTCGGGATTTAAAATCCAGTGGGGAGGCGATAGTGTGATCACACCTGGCGATGCCTCGGACATTTTAGTAGCATTCAATGCCGCAGCCTTTAAAAAATATCGTTCAAATCTCAAACCCAATGGAATCTTGGTCTATGACCCCGAAGGGTTTGATTCCAAAAATTGTAAATTGGCACAATTTGATGTCAATGAACTGGAGCATGTAGATTTTCGGAAATTTGAAATTCCTATCTCAAAAATGACATTGGAAGGACTCAAGGATTTTGAAATTTCAATAAAAGAAAAAAACCAGAACAAGAACATTTTCGCACTTGGATTTTTATTATTTTCTATAGAAAATCAGTTAAAAATTACGCGAGATTTATTAGCGGATAAATTTAAACATCTTGAAAAGGGGCTTCACGCTATGCAAACGTGCCTCAATTTGGGTTATAATTTTGCAGAAACTATAGAATTTTCTATTTCTAAATCAAGCACGCTTGCGCAAAGTCAAAAAGCAAAAGGCATTTATCGAAATA
>JBIILY010000230.1:0-3225 GCA_044338225.1 Chitinophagales bacterium | reverse complement strand
AATCGAAAAAGCGACCGAATTGGATTACAAATATGGATTTGTAACCGATATTGAGCAAGAGTTTGCCAATAAAGGCTTGTCTGAAGACATCGTGCGTTTTATTTCGGCAAAAAAAGAAGAACCCGAATGGATGCTCGAATGGCGATTGACAGCATTCAAACAATGGCAACGTATGGAAGAGCCAAAATGGGTTAACGTAACCTATCCTCAAATCAATTTTCAAGATTTGATTTATTATGCTGCTCCAAAGAAAAAAGCGAAACTGAATTCACTAGATGAAGTAGATCCCGAGATTAGAAAAACTTGGGACAAATTAGGAATTAGCAACATGGAGCAAAATAAATTTGCCAATGTAGCCATGGATTTTGTCATGGATAGCGAAAGCGTTTTTACCACATTTAAAGAAGAATTAGAGAAAAAAGGTATCATTTTTTGTAGTATTTCAGAAGCTATCAAAAATCACTCCGAATTAGTTAAAAAATATATTGGTTCTGTAGTGCCGCCGCGCGATAATTATTATTCAGCCCTCAATTCCGCTGTATTCAGCGATGGTTCATTTGTATATATCCCCAAAGGCGTTCGTTGTCCTATGGAATTGTCTACCTATTTTAGAATCAATGCTGAAAATACAGGGCAATTTGAGCGTACACTTATTATTGCCGATGATGATAGTTTTGTGAGTTATTTGGAAGGCTGTACCGCACCACAAAGAGATGAAAATCAATTACATGCAGCTGTAGTAGAGTTAGTTGCTCATGATAGAGCCGAAATTAAATATTCTACTGTCCAAAATTGGTATCCAGGTGATGCTGAGGGAAAAGGCGGGATCTATAATTTTGTAACCAAACGTGGTATTTGTCAAGGTGTAAAATCCAAAATTTCTTGGACACAAGTAGAAACAGGTTCTGCCATTACTTGGAAATATCCTTCTTGTATCTTGAAAGGCGATGATTCTATTGGCGAGTTTTATAGCGTAGCTGTTACTAATAATTATCAACAAGCCGATACAGGTACCAAAATGATACATATTGGTAAAAATACTCGAAGTAGAATTGTATCAAAAGGAATTTCCGCAGGGAAAAGCCAAAATTCATACAGAGGATTGGTTCAAATCAATAAAACAGCCGACAACGCTTATAATTTTTCACAATGCGATTCGATGCTAATGGGAGGCGAATGCGGCGCACATACATTTCCTTACATTGAAATTAAAAATAATTCAGGAAAGGTAGAACACGAAGCTACTACATCCAAAATTGGCGAAGAACAATTGTTTTATTGCAATCAAAGAGGCATTGGTGACGAGGAAGCTATCCATTTGATTGTCAATGGATTTTGTAAAGAAGTGTTCAAAGAATTGCCCATGGAATTTGCCGTGGAAGCACAAAAATTATTAGAAATTACATTGGAAAATAGTGTAGGATAAATTATTAAAGAAAAAGATATTCATAAATATATGTTAGAAGTAAAAAATATTCATTCTCAAATAGAAGATAAACAAATTTTAAAAGGCTTGTCTTTGACTATCAATAAAGGTGAAGTACACGCTATTATGGGCCCTAATGGAACCGGGAAAAGTACCTTTGCGTCTACACTTACAGGCAAAGATGGCTATGATATTACATCAGGTGAAATCCTTTTTGAAGGAAACGATTTGATGGAACTGGATCCTGCTGAAAGAGCGCATTTAGGATTGTTTTTAGCTTTTCAATATCCTGTAGAAATTTCGGGTGTATCTACCACCAATTTCATGAAAGCGGCTATCAACGAAAAAAGAAAAGCAAATGGTTTGTCTCCAATGGAAGCCAAAGAATTTTTGGCATTGATGAAAGAAAAATCAGAGTTGGTAGAGTTGAATAAAGAATTTCTTACTAGAAGTATCAATGAAGGATTTTCGGGAGGCGAGAAAAAAAGAAATGAAATCTTCCAAATGGCTATGCTCGATCCAAAATTATGTATATTGGACGAAACAGATTCGGGATTGGACATCGATGCGCTTCGTATAGTGGCGAATGGCGTTAATAAATTGCGCCGTGCCGATAATGCTTTTTTGATTATCACCCACTACCAACGTTTGCTCGATTATATCGTTCCTGATTTTGTTCATATTATGTATGATGGAAAAATTGTAAAAACAGGCGACAAAAACTTGGCAATTGAGCTTGAAGAAAAAGGCTACGATTGGATTAAAGAGAGTTTGGCAAACGGATAAGAAAATAAAGTCATAATTAGTGCGTTTAATAGACATTTTTATAATACATTCTAATTTTAGTAATGAACATAAATATCTTAATCTTTAATTTTAGAAAAAATACACAAATTTTAATAGGTGTGTTTTTGCTGTTAATAGGGATTACCTATATAGTTCAACAAAATTATTTAAACATTTCTGAAAAAAAAGAGTCAAAAATTTTAGTTTCAGAATCCGAAGAAGTAGAAACCGAAGTTGAATTTTATGACTTAGATTTGGACTTAGTTCCATTAAGTTCATCTTCTTACAATCCTATCATTTATTCAAATATTCTGCTCAAAACAGAATCGTTATGTTTGATTTTTTCACATAGCTTTACGCAAAGTATAGCTATTTATATCAAAATCTGTAACTTTAGAATTTAAGAGTTTAATTATATTTTTTATAGCCATAATTTTTATGGTCGGTTTTTTTCTTATTTAATAAATAGGGAAATTTTTTTAGTATAATTAAATTTTATTTTTATGTCAAATACAAAATTAAATACACCTAGCAATGGGTTTAAAGGATTAATTGAAAATTTTTCAAGCGATATTACCTCGGGGTTTGTCGTATTTTTGTTAGCACTTCCATTAAGTTTAGGTATTGCAAAAGCTTCGGAGTTTCCACCCGTTATGGGTCTTATTACAGCAATTATTGGAGGAATTGTTGTCAGTTTTTTTTCGGGATCTCAGCTAACAATTAAAGGCCCTGCTGCAGGATTAATTGTAATAGTTGTAGGTGCTGTCAATGAATTTGGAGGCGGTGAAATCGGATGGCATTTGGCTTTGGGAGCTATTTTTGTCGCAAGTATTATTCAAATACTTTTTGGCGTGTTTAAATTGGGTAAGTTAGTAGACTTTTTTCCACTTTCTGCGGTTCATGGAATGCTTGCAGCTATTGGAATTATAATAATTGTTAAGCAAATACCTGTATTGTTGGATATCGATCCTGCTCTTACAAAAGGGAAGTCCATTATCTCTTTATTTTCATTA
>JBIILY010000229.1:0-3245 GCA_044338225.1 Chitinophagales bacterium | reverse complement strand
AGAGACTATAAGTCTAGCACATAGTGCCGAATTGCCCTTATTGATAATCGACGTTCAGCGCGCAGGACCTAGCACAGGTATGCCTACAAAAGTGGAACAATCCGATTTAGAATTGGCCTATTTTGGTAGACATGGAGAGTGTCCTGTCCCAATTTTAGCGATAAAATCACCCGCAAGTGCCTATCAAAGCATTTTGGATGCCATAGAAATCATGATTCAATTCCAAACACCACTTTTTGTGCTGAGCGATGTAAGTATTGCCAATGGCGCCGAACCATGGCTTTTGCCCACCATTTCTTCAAAAAAAATAGACGTTTTGGAGCATGGCAAGGCATTTTCTCGCAATGAAAATTTAGTAAAACCTTGGATTAGTCCGGGTACCGAAGATCATACATTTGTATTGGGAGGCTTGGAAAAAGGCTATGAAGATGGAGGCATTTCTTATGATGCGCAGAATCATGAAAAAATGACCCATACTCGGCAACAAAAAATAGATACTATTGCTAATTATATTCCTGCATTTAAGCTTGAAGATTATTCCGCGCCAAATGGCACTTTGATATTATCTTGGGGATCTACTTTTGGTGCCGTTAAATCCGCTGTAATGCAATTGCAAGATGAAAATTCTAGTATTTCACTTGCTCATGGTCATTTAGAGTGGATTAGACCTTTTCCAAAAGGCATGAAAGACATTTTAAAAAAATATGATAAAATAATTATAGCAGAACTAAATATGGGACAATTGGCACAAATTATTCGAAGTGAATTTTGTGTAAATACCCTTCAAATTAATAAAATGCAAGGCACGCCTTTTTTGGTAAGCGAACTTAAAGACCAAATTAAAAAATGTATCGATATTTCATAAGCTTTATCCTATTTTTATTTTCATCGGCTCTTTTTCTATCTTTTGTAGATGGCGAAGAAAAACCAAAAGTAATTGTAAACTATGATTATGTAAAACAAATGCAGGAAATAGATGTAACCCGAAGCATTATTTCAACCCTTTCACACGAAAGTTTTGCGGGAAGAGATATTAAATCGGGCTCTATAGAGCTCACCAAGAGTTTTATCGAAAATTTCTTGCTCAGAAACAATATAAAACCCTTAATTGGCAATACGTATAGGCAAAAATTCGTGTTGGAAGAGAATATTTTTACCGATAATATAGTAGCCTTGATAGATAATGCCAAGCCCAAGAATGAGTATATTGTTCTTTGTGCCAATTACGACAATTTGGGTATAGCGGACTCGTATGAAAATGACCCTAGTGATCAAATTTATAATGGCGCCAATGATAATGCCTCGGGCTGTGCAGCCTTAATGCAAATGGCTCAATTTCTCAATCAATTCAAATTCAATAAAAAAGTATTGATTGTATTTCTTTCGGGGAAACATTACAGCAATTATGGTGCAGGTTTTTTTGCGGATTTTGCCAAAAGAAGCAATATCAATATCAAAGCCGTAATTAATATTGAAATGATAGGCAAAGAATTGAAAGGCAATCGTGGCAAAGTATATATGAATGATAAAGAATTTTCAAACCTTTCTTTTGAACTTAATTTTGCATTAAGAGAACGATTTATAATAGAAAAAGAAGAAAAAGAAATAGATGACATGGAGGAAATAGAACCCAAACAAGATCATTTACCTTTTTATAATGTATATAAAATTCCAGCCAATACCATTACTACCTTTGATGGGCATACAGACAGCCTGTTTATGAGCACAAAAGATGATATAAATCATATCGATTTTGTCAATACGCATCAAATCATCAATAAACTAACCTATGGGATGTATCAACTCCTTGAGAATGATGTAGAAATTAAGGCAAATTATTCGAAATAAAAAAGCCACCACAAAATGTGGTGGCAATTTTTAAAAGATTAAAATATTTTAATCTTAATCTTGTGAATTAACAGCTAGATTATAAATAACTAGACCAAATCCAATTTTGTTGATTGCATCAGCAATGTTGTATACTACATCAATGTTTCCTGAAGGTATAAAACTATTATACCAACCTGGAGTTCCCATCATGTAACCCAATGGATAAATAGCCCATCCAACTAACACAAACCAACATAAGATTTTGTGTGCGGCAAGAATATTTCCTCCAGCAGTTTTAGCTAATTTGCTAGCTTCACCTAACCAGATTTCATAAACGATCATGAAGTAAGCGATTCCGGAAACTAATCCCCAAATAGCTGCGCTTCCTGGATATACAGCTTCGCCAATATATCCTGTTACTAGCATAGCAATTGAGTAGAAAATCATTTTCCACAACAAACTTTTTTTAGCTCCTGCTACTTTTAGGATTAAATAAAATTCTACGCACATCAATGGCACTGTTAATACCCAATCTACGTATCTAAAAAATGTAGGAGATTCTTGGAATGAAGCCCAATAATCTCGCATGTAAAAATAGTGAACAGCAGCTATAAATGTAATGAGCCCTGACACTAATACTGAGGTTCTCCATTTTTTTTCAAATTGACTTAATGATAAGAAAAAAAATGCTGAAGCGGCCATCATAGCCATACATCCAACAAAGAATGTAAATCCAACATAATCAGTTGGGAGTAACTTTGCAGTTACATTTAACGTAATAAACAGATTTGTCATAATAATTAATTTTTTTGGTTTAATAAAAAATAACGAGTCAAAGATAACTTATTAATTATTATTTATTAAATATTTTTTAACTATTTTTATAAAAATTTTACTAAATGGTTCAGAAAACCTCTATTTTAATGAGTTTCATAGGATTATGGATTTCTTCTTTTTTATCAGATAATCAAGAATTTTTTGTTGGATTTACCTTAATTTTATCATTTGGGATACTTCATGGAGCAAATGATTTTCTTTTAATTGAAAAAATAAAGTTAAAAGAAAAATTAAAAAATAAATTCATCTATATATTATCAATAGTACTTTTTTGTATATTTTTTTATAATTATTCTAATTTATGCTTTTTAAGTTTCATAATTACTAGTAGCTTTCATTTTGGAGAACAACATTATATAGATTTGGAAATCCAAGATATAAAATATCATTTGTTTTTCAAGTTCATAACGGGTTTTTTAATTTTAAATTTAATATTTATAAATAACATTAAAACAGTAATACAAGTATTAAATGAAATTACAACTTTACAACTAGATGAACAGATCTTTTACATAAGTTTAATATCTAGTTTCATCTTATTTGTTCTGTTTATTTCCAATTTAATCTATCAAAAGAAG
>JBIILY010000228.1:0-3256 GCA_044338225.1 Chitinophagales bacterium | reverse complement strand
TTTCAGCGACGTAGGTCTTTTTTTGAATTTGAATAGACTCTATCGTTTTGGTGAATTTTTGAGTACAAATAATCAAAAGTCCATCGGCCAAGGGGTCCAAAGTACCTGCATGTCCTATTTTCAACTTAGGTTGTAATTTTCGAAAATGCGATTTTATTATATTTACGGCATCAAAAGAGGTCCAAGTAAGTGGCTTATCTACCAATAACACACAACCCGATGCAATTTGCTGTCTAATATCCAACATGAATTTTATTTAAAAAAAGTATAGCTAATTAATAAGCAAATGCCCAACACAATTCGATAATATCCCCACATTTTGAAGCCATATTTTTTTATCATTTCTATAAAAAATTTAATAGCAAAAACCGCTACAGCAAAGGCAATCATATTTCCTAGAAAAAACATAATTGTATTTTGAGAATTGGCTAAAATCATCTCAAATCCTTTCATTTCGGTACCTGCAACATCCCATTTTTTCAAAAAAACAGAGTATGCCGTCACCGCCAACATGGTAGGAACGGCTAGAAAAAAAGAAAACTCTGCTGCGGTTTCTCTATTCAATTTCTGCTGCATTCCGCCTATTATAGAAGCTGCCGCTCTACTCGTGCCTGGCATCATGGCCAAACATTGCCAAAAACCAATAGTTACCGCTTTTTTTATACTTATTTGAGATTCTTCTAAAACTTCTGGATTTTTAAAAAAATTATCGATGAACAATAAAACAATACCTCCCAACACTAATACGATAGCAATAGGAATCGGTTTTTCCAATACCGCTTCAATGGCATCGTCAAATAAATAACCTAGCACTAATGCGGGAATTACAGACAATGCTAATTTGATATAAAAATCAAGCTTTGAAAAGTCAAAAAACTTCTTCCAATATAAAAACACAACAGCTAGAATGGCTCCAAATTGTATAGAAACTTGGTACATTTTCACAAAACTATCTTCTTGAATACCAAAAAAAGTACTCGTAAAAATCATGTGTGCCGTTGAAGAGATTGGAAGATATTCTGTCAATCCTTCAATGATGGCAATGATTATCGCCTGAAAAAGACTCATAAATGATTATTTTTTTATCTTCAAAATTGCAAAAACTTCCACAATAAAGCCTGCAATGATAACGATAGGTGCCAAAACAATGCGTCTAAATGAATAAATTTCTTCGGTAGGAAATGCTGCTTTAGGATCGGCATTATTTCCGCCCATCATGAGTCCGTATCCAATCAAAATCAATACTAATCCTGCCAACATCATTTTGTAATTAATCTCACCAAACAATAAAGGCATACGATTTGTATGTGTCGTTGCCGATACTTTTTCTTCTGACTTTGAAGTCATTACGGTTGGTTTTGGTTTTTCCTTTGCCATATTTTTATTTTTAATTTTTTTATTAATATAATGAATCTAATTTTGTTCTTAAATACTTGTGTACCGCAAAAACAGTACTAATTGAAGATATAATGATTCCCAAGAAAATCAATCCAAAAAACACAACAACCAAGTGATTGATTTCATGCATAATATCTATCAATTCTGAATATTTGCTAATCATATACAACACTAATACGAGGACGATAAATGACATAATTGCACTAACAATTCCATTGAGTATAGAACGCCAAATATAAGGTTTTATGATAAACCATCTTGTAGCGCCAACCAATTGCATACTTTTGATCAAAAATCTATCGGAGAACATGGCCAAACGAATGGTACTATCTATCAGCACAACCGCTATCAACAATAAAAAAATCGTTAAAGCGCCGATGAAAAACGAAATCTTTCGTAGGTTTTTATCTAGCGATTGAGAAATTACTTTTGGATATGAGACATCCCTTACGAGCGATTCTAACAACAAATTTTTCTTTATTTTTTCAATATTTTGTTGATTGAAATAGTCGGATTTTAAGTTAACATCCAAGGCATTATACAAAGGATTATATCCTATAATTTGTATAAAATCTTCTTTAATGTCATTTTTTAATTTAACAGCTGCTTCTTCTTTTGTAATATAATTAATTTTTCGCACTTCATCATACGTCTTTAGCTTAGCTATAATTTCATTATATTCTTGAGGCGTAGCATCCGCCAATTCAACGTGTATAGAAACACTTTCCTTAAGTACGTCACTTGTATTCTTAGCAATAATGATAAACAAACCTAAAAATCCCGTCAAGAACAATACGGTAGAAATACTGAAAATTGAATTCCAATATGATATTTTATTTTTTTTGATATTTTTTCCCTTCATATTCTTATTTTAATCGAAGGCTTTTCCGCCTGCATTGGTTATTTGAATTAATTTTTCGTATTGATCAGCATTCAAGTCGTTATAGAAAAACAAAGATGGATCAATTTTGGTTTCCAAATACTCTACTTCATAATGTAAATGCGGGCCTACAGATGCTCCAGTACTACCCACCGCACCAATTTTTTGCCCTCTTTTTACATGCACGCCCTGAGTTACCGCAAATTGAGATAAGTGCGCATATCGCGTTTTATATCCATAACCATGATTGATGACGATTTCTTTTCCATAGCCTCTTCCATAGCTTGCTTTTTCTACCACACCATTTCCCGAAGCGATAATATCAGTACCTGTAGGTGCTGTAAAATCAACGCCTGTATGCAATTTTGGAATTCTATAAATAGGATGAATACGCCATCCAAATCCCGAAGAAATTCGATTCAAATCTTGATTGGATATGGGCTGAATGGATGGAATAGATTGAATCATTTCATCTTTTCGGGCTACCAGCGACACTAATTCGGTATACGAACGAGTTTGTATTTTCATTTTATTGCGAATCACCTTCAATTTCCCCAAAACATCCGCTATGACTTCTAAATTGGAATTTTCTCTAAATTTATAATTCGTGCTATCCAATTCCGCAATTTTCCATATATCATTTGAAATAGGATCGCGCTGATAAATAACTCGATACAAGTTTTCATCTCGTTTGCGAAGCGTATACAAATCTTTATCTACTAGAATTAAATGGTTTTCGAGCCTTCCATATTGTTTTTTCAACAGCGCAATCTGTTTTTTCAACTCAATTTCCTTAGGAGAAGGAAATATTTTATGGGAAATCATAATCATAATAAACCCAAAAACCGCCACACCGCTCGCTATCATCAATCCAAATAGCAATCTTGACTGCCAAGATATTTTTTTCTGCTCAAATGTAAGCGTAGAAGGATTGAATACTAAGGTAGGCTTTTTCTTCGCCATGAACTACAAATAGGA
>JBIILY010000227.1:0-3258 GCA_044338225.1 Chitinophagales bacterium | reverse complement strand
AACAAACCATTTTGGGTTATTGCAAAAAACAGTTGATATGTCAAAACATTTTATAAATTGTAAAAAAATATACGGAATCCATGAATCTAGAATCCAAAAACTAGTAGGCGAAGCTATGCGATCGTTTCCCTCTATCGAAAACGGTTATATTTCTGTATCCGAGGGCAATATCATAGCAATAGGCAACATGAATAATTTCAATGAAAAATCAGGAGAAATTATAGACATGCAACAAGCCGATATATTCCCATGCTACTGCGACAGCCATACACATATTGTATTTGCAGAGCCTCGTGAAGCTGAATTTGAAATGAAAATCCAAGGAAAAACCTATGAAGAAATAGCCGCCGCAGGAGGCGGCATATTAAATAGTGCCGCAAAATTGGCTCAAAAAACAGAAGAAGAACTCTATAAATCGGCATCTGAAAGGCTTCAAAAATTAATAAAAATGGGTACAGGTGCTATTGAAATTAAAAGTGGATATGGGCTTTCGATAGAAGCCGAATTGAAAATGCTCCGTGTAATAAAAAAACTCAAAGAAACGTTTCCTATTCCTATAAAAAGCACATTTTTGGGCGCTCATGCCGTCCCAAAATCATACGCATCCAATACCGAATATATTCAAACCGTCATTTTGCCTTGTATGGATACCATTCATAGTGAAGGATTGGCGGATTATGTAGACATTTTTATAGAAAAAAATTATTTTACAATTGAAGATGCTACGTTAATTTTAGAAAAGGCAAATTCAACTGGATTAAAACCAAAATTGCATGTAAATCAATTGTCAAATCATGGCGCATTGCAATTTGCCGTAGACCAAAAAGCCCTATCCGTAGATCATTTGGAAGAAATGACCGACACGGAAATATTGTATTTGAAAGATAAAGAAACCATGGCTACACTTTTGCCTTCTTGTTCTTTTTTTATAAAAATATCTTATGCTCCGGCTCGAAAAATGATTGATTCGGGATTAGCCATTGCGCTAGCTAGCGATTTCAATCCCGGAAGCACGCCTAGTGGCAATATGAATTTTGTAGTATCATTGGCCTGTATTTATCAAAAAATGCTGCCAAACGAAGCCCTAAACGCTGCTACACTCAATGGAGCTTATGCTATGGAGCTACAAGATGAAGTAGGAAGTATTTCTATAGGGAAACGAGCCAATTTCTTCACATCCAAAAGCACACAATCATCGGCTTCTATACCTTATTCATTTGGAATGCCCTTGATAGATGACGTTTATATAAATGGAAATTTAATCAAAGGATAATGACTCAACGACAATTATTTTTGAATCATATAGCCCAGACTACTTCATCTCCTTTGATGCTAGAAATTGTTCGTGCGCAAGGCGTATTTATGTTTGACAATGAGGGAAAGCAATACATCGATATGATTTCGGGCATTTCGGTAAGCAATGTGGGTCATTGTCATCCCAAAGTAGTGGAGGCCATTCAAAAACAAAGTGAAACGTTCATGCACCTCATGGTTTACGGCGAATATATTTACAGTCCGCAAGTGCTTTTAGCACAAGAATTACTAACGATTTTACCCAATTCATTAGACAATTTTTATTTCACCAATTCGGGCACAGAAGCCGTAGAAGGTGCTTTGAAACTAGCTAAACGAAGCACTGGAAGACATGAAATCATTTCATTTAAAAATGCCTATCATGGTTCTACCGCAGGTGCGTTGAGTATCATGGGTAGCGAAACTTATAAAATGAATTATCGTCCTTTGATTCCCGGACATAGTCATATCGCATACAACCATGAGCCCGATTTAGAAAAAATCACTCCACAAACCGCAGCAGTAGTTGTAGAAATGGTACAAGCGGAAGCAGGCATTGTGCCGGGTCATATTGAATTTATTCAGAAACTAAAAGCAAAATGCCAAGAAGTAGGCGCATTACTCATAGCAGATGAAATTCAAACGGGATGTGGGCGTACAGGACGTTTTTTTGCTTTTGAACATTATAGTATTGTACCCGATATTTTATTGATAGGCAAAGGATTTGGCGGCGGAATGCCCATAGCCGCATTTATTGCTAATAAAGACTTGATGGCAAATTTATCGCACAACCCTATTTTGGGACACCTATCCACTTTTGGCGGAAACGCCGTATGTTGCGCAGCCGCATTGGCTACTATAAAAGTAATCAAAGAAGAAATTTCAATGCATGATGTAGAGTCCAAAGGAGCTTATTTACAAGAAAAATTGGAAGCAAAAGGTTATAAAAATATAAGAAGGAAAGGTTTGATGATGAGCATTGATTTTGGAAGCCAAGAAAAGAATTTTGAAGCGGTGGCGGATTTTATTCAAAAAGGCGTAATCACAGATTGGTTTTTATTTAATACTCAAAGTATGCGTATTTGTCCACCGTTAAATATTTCATATGACGAACTGGATTGGGCACTAGCAAAATTTTAAAAATATATGGTATGGCAAAGGTAAAAAAAGCATTTTTTTGTAAAAGTTGTGGCAATGAATCGCCGAAATGGCTGGGAAAATGCCCTGGATGTGGGGAATGGAACACCTATATTGAAGAATTATTGACATCGGATGTACCTTCAAAAAACACATCGCCCATTATCAACGAAAAACGCCGTAATACGCCACAATTGCTTTCGGATATTTCTACTATCAATATGCCACGATATACCACAGATGATGCGGAATTTAATCGTGTGATGGGTGGTGGTATTGTACCAGGATCGATTACGCTAATTGGTGGCGAGCCGGGAATTGGTAAATCTACGTTGCTTTTACAGATTGCGTTAGCGCTCAAAACTACCAAAATTTTATATGTATCGGGTGAAGAAAGTGCCGAGCAAATAAAAATGCGTGCCGAACGTATTGATAAAGACAATACTAATTGTTTTGTATATTCAGAAACCAATACGCAAGCTATTTTTGAACAAGTAAAAGTACTGCAGCCTCAATTGATTATTATAGATTCGATACAAACGGTGTACTCCAATCTTATTTTATCAAGTGCTGGAAGTGTATCTCAAGTGCGAGAATGTGCGGGTGAGTTTCAGCGTTTGGCAAAAGAAACCAATATCCCCGTGGTATTGATAGGTCATATCAATAAAGACGGCGAATTGGCAGGTCCTAAGATCCTAGAACATATCGTAGATGTGGTACTTCAATTTGAAGGCGATAGAAACTATACCTATAGATTGCTCCGAACTATAAAAAATCGTTTTGGCTCCGCCATGGAACTGGGTGTGTATGAAATGAAAGGCTATGGAC
>JBIILY010000226.1:0-3261 GCA_044338225.1 Chitinophagales bacterium | reverse complement strand
AGAATATAATTTGGCAAAATCATTGATAAAACGAGCAGGATTTGGTTTTTCAGGAATAGGCTGAGCCACCGCATTTGCAAAAAAGCAAATACCTAAAAGCAATAAAAGGCAATTTTTAATCTTCCAAGTCATCTGCTATGCTTATTTCATTGCTTAATTCATTTTTATTGCCATCAGTACAAGGAAAAAACTCTTGTAATTTTCGCCCCACTTCTTTTACGCCATATTCAAGTGCTTCAAGATTATTGCCTTTTTTCAAAAAAGATATAATGCCAGACAATGTCGTGTCCCAAAAATTTTCTAGAACTACACGATGTATGCCTTCATCGCCAATAATTGCTATTTTATGATCTTTGACAGCGACATATATTAAGACTCCAATCCTATTTTGAGTCTTATATAATTCCAACATCTGAAAAACTTCAAAAGCACGTGTATTCACATCACCACTGCATTTTTTTTCCAGATGAATTTTAATTTCACCATCGGTCAACTTTTCAGTTTCTGAAATACAGGCAACGAGTGCTTTTTTTTCTTCTTTTGTTAGAAATTTGGCCATTCGTTCTAGTTATTAAAATTGAACTTTTGGCGCTTTTGCAGCTTCTTTATCACTTTGGAAATAAGGTTTTTCGGTAAATCCAAAACTTCCTGCAAAGAATGATTGTGGGATAGATTTGATATAAGAATTGAAGTCTCCAACCATTTCATTATATCTATTTCTTTCGGTATTGATTCTATTTTCAGTACCTTCTAATTGTATTCTTAAATCCTGGAAAGCAGTATTAGCTTTTAGATTTGGATAATTTTCAGAAATACTCAATAATCTTCCGATAGCTTGTCCAAACTGGCCTTGCGCTTCTTGGTATTGCATCAATTGTTCTGGTGTAGCTTTTGAAGGATCAATAGTCATTTTAGTAGCATTGGCTCTAGCATTGGCAATGTCTACAAGTGTTTTTTGTTCAAAATTGGCTTCGCCTTTTACCGTATTTACCAAATTTCCAATCAAATCAGATCTTCTTTGGTACGAACTTTCTACGTTTGCCCATTGTTTTTTTACGGCTTCGCCTTTGTTTACCATTTCATTATACCCACATGAAGTGAATGTAGACATAAATATTGTAGCTATAAATAATCCTAAAAGTTGTTTTTTCATTTTTTATTAATTTTTATAATGCAAAGATAACTATTTTTTTGTGCAAATAATTTTCTTTATGATCCATTTCCAATAATTTTTCATTAGTTTAGGATTATTTAACATAAAATGTAGAAATTCAAAAGTTGTCTTGCGTTCAAATTCCTTGACAACGGTTTCTTGTTCTGCCCGTTTTTCGTATAAATCAATTATGGAATTGATTTGATTGCCTTCAAAAATAGTTTCTAAATATTCAAAAAAATGATAAAATGATTTTTGAATTTTGTGATAGGCCTCATCCTCAAATCTTTTGGCGGATTGATTGTCTTTATGCTGATTCCAAACGCCAATTTGATTGCTTGCAACTATTACATTTCCCTTTGCCGCTATCCGCATTGCTGTAAAAAAATCGGTATAGAGATTTTCGTCTATATAAGGTGAAATGGTTTCGGCAATATCTGTTTTGAACAAGCAAGCTAAATGAAAGAAAGCATACTCGGCTATACAATGTTGAATATAGTCATGTCCCGAAACTACAAAATGATCCGTATCTATTTGTTCAATGCTTTTTGGTTTCAATTTTTCAAGCTTATTCACACTGCCTTGATACAAAACTATATTTGAGGACTTTGATGAATTTATGGCTTCTATTCCTTTTTCAATCCATTGATTATTAATGTAGAAATCATCACCATCCAAGTTGGCAAACCAATCGCTGTTTTTTGAAAAGCTAAATGCTTTTTGATAATTATAAACGCTCCCAAGATTGATTTCATTTTGAATAATTTGGAGATAGGGCGCTTGAAATTTTTTGCAAATATCTAATGAGTTGTCATGAGATGCATCATCCAAAACAAAAATAGAAGTGTTTGAATAGGTCTGAGCCAATGCGGTTGCAATTGTTTTTTCTATAAATTTTTCCGCTTGATAGCAAGGGATTTGTATAGCAACTCGGGGCTTTTGCATTTTGTATTATAATTTCTTAGATACTTCACCCGATTTAAGCTCGTATATATCGCCACTATCACAATGAGCGGTTCCACTTTCGTCAAATTGTAGCCTGAATCCTTTTTCGCTATACCATCCCTTGTGAATAGCAGGATTTCCTACAACCAAAGCGAAACGAGGTACGTCTTTTGTCACCACACTTCCTGCACCTACAAAACAGTATTCACCCAGCGTTACACCACATACAATCGTAGCATTTGCACCTATTGAAGCGCCTTTTTTTATAAGAGTTTTGGCGTATTCTTCTTTTCTATTTACCGCACTTCGTGGATTGATTACGTTGGTAAATACGCACGAAGGGCCTAGAAAAACATCGTCTTCGCAGATTACACCGGTGTAGATAGACACATTATTTTGAATTTTTACATTATTTCCCAATACTACATCGGGGCTTATCACTACATTTTGTCCAATATTGCATCGTTCACCTATTTTAGAATTAGACATAAGATGACTAAAATGCCAAATCTTGGTTCCTTCTCCAATTTCACAAGGCTCGTCTACATAAGAAGATTCGTGTACAAAATAGTTTTTTGACATAATTTTTTATTTAAAAAAAGATAAAACAGCTTCCGTAATGAATTTTAATTGCGCTTCGTCCATTTCGGTATGAATAGGGAGTGAGATTACTTCGTTTGCCAGCATTTCGGAAACGGATAAATCCATACCTGGTTTCAAATTTTGGCTATACGCTTTTTGGAAATGTAAAGGCAATGGATAATAAATCATAGAAGGAATGCCTTTTTCTTGTAGAAATTTTTTGAGCGCATCTCTTTTGCCATCCATCACACGCAAAGTGTATTGGTGAAATACGTGTGTAGAATTAGAAGAGCGAAATGGCGTTATTAATCCTTGCTGATGTTCAAATGCTGCATCATACGCATTAGCTACTTGTACTCGAGCCTCTTCATAGCTTTTTAGTCGTTTGATCTTTGCGTTTAAAATTACCGCTTGTAGCGTGTCTAGCCTGCTATTACAGCCTACTATGTCATGATAATATTTTTCGTTGAGTTGTCCATGATTGCAGATAGCATCTAATTGTTTTGCTAAATGAGCCTCATTTGTAAAAATTGCGCCACCATCGCCATAAGCACCCAAGTTTTTGGATGGATAGAACGAAG
>JBIILY010000224.1:0-3275 GCA_044338225.1 Chitinophagales bacterium | reverse complement strand
ACCTGTAGGGTATGCATCAAATACTTTTTTGACATCTTCATGCACTAGACTGTGTCTAATCATTTTACTTTTCCAATCAGAATATTCTGCTTCATTTGGCAAATGACCATAGATCAATAAATAAGCTACTTCTAAAAATTCAGCTTTCTCAGCCAATTCTTCAATAGCATAGCCTCTGTAATGCAAAATACCCTCATCTCCATCTATGAAAGTGATTTTTGACTCCGTAGCGCCTGTGTTTTTGTAACCTTCGTCAAAAGTTACTAAACCAGTAGTATCTCTAAGTTTTCTAATATCAATAGCCGGTTCGTTCTCTGTTCCAACTATTACAGGCAATTCAATTGTTTGGTCTCTGTATACTAACTTTGCTGTTTCTGACATATTACGTTATATAAAAATTGATTTTTAAATTATCTTGTAAAAATATAGAATTTGAAATTAAACGCAATGAAAAAAAAGGTTTTTTTTTAGTTTTGGATAAAAATAATATTAATTTAATGTCTTGTAATATTTAATACCTTGTTTTACAGTATTTTAAATTAATAAATAAACTATAGTAAATTAGCATTTTATACCATGCCAGCCTTGCAATCCTCCTGTATGAATGGCTACAATAGCATCGTTTTTTTTCAAAATGCCTTTCTTGAAATCTTCAATAATTCCCCATATCATTTTACCCGTATAGATTGGGTCTAGTTGAATGCTCGAATACTGTTCAAAATCTAGTAAAAAATCGATATATTGTTTGTCATACTTAGCGTAGCCTCCCAAAGTGTATTCAAAGGTATAGTCAATTTCGGCTGCTTCAAAGGCTTCAATAAGGCTGAAATCTTGTAAAGCTGCATATGCTCTAACTTTCGCATTTGTATATTTTTTAATGCCTATAGCTGTTCCTCCAGTGCCAGCGGGAGTGCAGATTGTTTGAAAATCAGAAATTTGGGAGTTACATAACTCTTTAAATCCTAAACTGGAAAATTCATTGGTCCCTCCTTCAGGAATAAAAAAACTTTCAGGATATTTTTGATACAATGTATCTAATATATTATTTAAATTTTCTTTGATTTCATGTTTTGGAAAAAAATAAATAGGAATATTTTTTGAAGCTAATTTTTCCAAAGTGTATCCAAATGTTTTTGGACGATGACCTTTTACAATAGCCACTATATCTAATCCATACATTTCGGGTATAAATGAAGCCGCATGCAAATGATTGGAATAGTTGCCCCCAATAGTGATGAGCGTCTTTAGGCCTCTTTTTTTTGCTTCTTCAAGATTGCCATATAATTTTCTGATTTTATTGCCACTGATGCCATCTTTCCATACATTATCCATATAAATATAAAAGGAATTTACCTCCAAATTGTAATGAGATAAATCAATTTTTTTAAGAAAATTAGGGTTGAATTTCAGCATTAAAAATTTTTTAGCAAACATACATTATTATATTTTTATAGATTTGCAAAATTTTTATTTCAAAATCTGAGAAACAATGGCTAAATATTTATTGATTGTAGAGTCACCCGCCAAAGCAAAAACCATAACAAAATATTTGGGGGAGGATTATATTGTCGCGTCAAGTTATGGACATATTTGCGATTTGCCCAAAAACAACAAGGCTATTGATATAGCCAATAATTTTGAGGTGTTTTATGAGGTCTCAAAAGAAAAAGAAAAGGTTGTAGCAGAGTTGAAAAAATTAAAGAAATCGGTACAGGAAGTCTATTTAGCAACGGATGAGGATCGCGAGGGAGAAGCGATTAGCTGGCATTTATGTAATGTTTTGGGATTGAGTGAGAAAACGACTAAGCGTGTCACGTATACTGAAATCACAGAAAAAGCTATTAAAAAAGCGGTAGCCAATCCTCGTCATATCGATATGGATTTGGTCAATGCTCAGCAAGCTCGTAGAGTTTTAGATCGTTTGGTGGGATTTGGTATTTCACCTATTTTATGGCGAAAAGTAAAACCCAATTTGAGTGCAGGTAGAGTACAGAGTGTGGCGGTTAGAATTTTGGTAGATAGAGAACGTGAAATATTGAATTTTCAAAGTCAAACGTATTTCAAGCTTCAAGCACTTTTTGATTCAAAAGATATCAATGGCAAAGAAGCAACCATAAAGGCAGAATACAACAAAGATTTTACAGGATTTGAAGAAGCTAATTCACAGGTAGAAAGTTTTGTGGGTGCTACCTATAAAATAGCGAATATAGAGAAAAGACCCGGCAAAAAATCGCCAGCAGCTCCTTTTACTACGTCTACCTTGCAGCAGGAAGCATCCAAGAAATTGTATTTTAGTGTTTCCAAAACCATGGTTGTAGCGCAGCGATTGTACGAGGCAGGACATATTACCTATATGAGAACGGATTCGGTGAATTTGAGCGAAACGGCCTTGCAAGAAAGTAAAAGTGCTATTTTAAATTTTTATGGAGCGGATTTTTACAGTCAACCTAGAATGTATCAAAGCAAAACTGCCAATGCACAAGAGGCGCACGAGGCTATAAGACCTACGGATTTTACTAAAACGAGTATTACGGGCGATAGCGACGAACAAAAATTATACGATTTGATATGGAAACGTGCTATAGCGTCGCAGATGACGGATGCTAAGACCGAAAATACAACCGTATCTATTGATAATGATAAAAATAAAATAACGCTAACGGCACGTCAAGAAGTGGTTTTATTTGAAGGATTTTTGAAAGCCTATGTTATTGAAAATGATGATGAAGATGAGGACGGAAGTGGAGGCGCACTCTTGCCGCCTATGAATATCGGTGAAATATTGCCATTGAATGTATTGACTGCCACTGAAAAATTCTCCAAGCATCCACCTAGATACAACGAAGCTTCGTTAGTTAAAAAACTAGAAGAATTGGGTATTGGACGTCCTTCTACGTATGCGCCTACTATTTCTACTATTCAAAATAGAGATTATGTAATCAAAGATACTCGTGATGGTAAAAAAATAGGGTATCGTGTGGTTTCTTTGAAAAAAGATAAAATAAGTACTTTAGAGGCTCAAATGGTTGTAGGAGCTGAAAAAAACAAACTTTTCCCTACGGATATAGGCATATTGGTGACTGATTTTCTTACACAATATTTTGATAAAGTTGTAGATTTTAAATTTACCGCCAAAATAGAGGAGGAGTTTGATAAAATATCGCATGGAAAGTTGGAATGGACCAAAATGTTAAAGACATTTTACGATCCTTTTCAGCTAGAAGTAGAAAAAACGATAGAAACTGCCGAACGAGTTTCTGGAGAGCGTATTTTGG
>JBIILY010000223.1:0-3285 GCA_044338225.1 Chitinophagales bacterium | reverse complement strand
ACTACAGACCATACAATACCAATTGAAGCAATTGCGATTGGCAATAAAATTGGGCCTATATTCATAAATCCTTGAAAAATGCCTGCATTTGCAGGATTTTGCAATAAATAATTTCCTAAAACCATCGCTGCCAAAACGGTAGCTACATATGATCCAAATAAATCCGCTCCCATACCTGCTACGTCTCCTACGTTGTCTCCTACGTTGTCTGCAATCGTTGCAGGGTTACGAGGATCATCCTCTGGAATTCCAGCCTCTACTTTTCCTACCAAATCCGCTCCTACATCTGCTGCTTTTGTGTAGATTCCTCCACCAACTCTTGCAAATAATGCAATAGATTCAGCACCTAAAGAAAAACCAGCCAAAACTTCCAATACTACAGTCATTTTTTCAGCGCCACCATTAGCGAAATCTGCGCCCATGAAATATTTGAAGAATAATATGAATAAGAAACTCAATCCGAATACAGCCAAACCTGCAACACCCAATCCCATTACCATTCCACCTGAGAATGAAACTTTCAAGGCTTTTGCCAAACTGGTTCTAGCGGCTTGTGTGGTTCTTACGTTTGCTTTTGTAGCAATACGCATACCAATATTTCCTGCTACTGCAGAGAAAATAGCTCCAATAACAAAAGCTACAACGATTAACCAATGAGATGTTTCCACTACTTGAGATAAAATTCCCAATAAAATACCAGCAATAACTACAAATACAGCTAAAATACGATATTCCGCATTCAAAAATGCCATAGCACCTTCTGCAATACTATCTGCAATCTCTTTCATCTTGCTGTCTCCAGCGTCTTGTTTCTTTACCCATACCGATAGAAAGTACATGTAAATCAATGCGGCTATTCCAAAAAATGGAAAAATGTAAATCAAATTGTTACTCATTGTTTTAATATATTTTTGTTAAAAATTTTTTGAGGGCGCAAAGGTAAATATTTTTTTGCCTATACTGCAAAAAAAGTTTAATTAACCTTCGATTACTTCTTTTATTTCAGGGAATTGCGATTTTAGGACAGATTCAATACCTGTTTTAATAGTACTGTTTCGTTGCATACACGTTTTACAGTTACCTATCATCTTGATTTTTACTACGCCCAATTCATCGAGGCTCAAGACCTCCACATCGCCGCCGTCTTCTTTCAAATAAGGACGAATGCTATCCAAAGCACTATTTAATTTTTCAATGATTTCGCTCATGAGCGGCAGAAGTTTCTATTTTGAATAATAAAAAAGACAAATTTATAGATTCTTTTCTATCTTCTCTTGATTTTTTCGCCAAAATCGAATTATATTATAATCAATATCCTCCAAATGTTCTTTTATATAGGCATAATCCGCTTCGGCGGGCAACGATTTTACAGCATTTTTTATTTGTATGAGTTCTTCTTCATTAAATATAGCTTTTAGTTCCAATCGATCTTCTTCATATAATTTGAAGAAGTGTCCATAAATAGTGCCTGTTGTCAAATTTCTAGCCTCCGCTATCTGCGGAATGGTCATACCTTCTTGTAGTAATTCTAACGAAATTTCTGTAGTGGCTTGCTTAATTTTGGGTTTTTCAACGGGAAGCACCGTTTCCAAATCCTTTATTTTATGGGTCAATTCATCGAATGAAACATGCTCACATACGCCATATTGTTTCAATCTTTCAAATTTTGTCAAAGGCATTTTCAATAAAGCGATTTTCATTTCCAACTCTTTTTTGAGCGGAGCAATACGAAAGAAAAGCTTGATTTTATATTCAATCTCTAGCACAGGCTTCAAAACATCCTCAATCAATTGATTTCCAAAATAAATAACAGCTTTCCCCACACGTTCATGCAGCATGGCTTGTCGTTCGGTCATATCAGTTATTGTAAATATTTGATATAATTGACCTAGAAATTTTTGATTTACCGCAGCAATATCCTGCCATTTGGTTTGTATTTGCTTGATTTGAGCTAATATTTCATCGCTTCCTTTTACTTTATCTTTTGCTTCTTCAAACAAATCCAATATCTCTTTTAAAGTCTCGGTTACCGCTTTTAAATTCAAAATACGCATCAAAACATTTCTAAGATAGGTATCTTTTTTTTCCAGAATCGTTTGTTCCAGCCTTTGATTTTCAATGCTGTTTTTTGAGAATGCAATTAAATGACTCGGATAATTTAACTGCTTGGAAGGATATTCATTGAGTAAATAAATACCTTCCAAAGACGTACAACGCGATAAAGCCACATAGGTTTGTCCACTTACAAAGCTATCTCTTATATCCAGCTTCACTTTATCAAATGTCAATCCTTGACTTTTATGAATCGTAATAGCCCAAGCCAGCTTGATAGGATAATGCTGAAAGGTACCTACTTCCTTCTCTTCTACCCTATTTTTTTCGATATTAAAATTATATTCATATTGAGTCCAAGTATCTTTATGCACTTGAATTTCCTCCCATTCTTGTGCTTCATTTTTTGATTTCACATAGATAGCATCTTTTGTCAGGCGCGATACCACGCCTATTTTTCCATTAAAATACTTGCGAGGAAAACTGATATCATTTTTGACAAAAAGAATTTGACTGCCTTCTTTTAGCTCCATCATAGGCTCAATGGGATACGAATTTTCTCTAAAATCGCCACTGATATCGGCATGATAAACATGAATTTCACCCTCTAATTTTCGCAATTCTCGTTCATTGATTTCATCCGCTATAGCTCGGTGTGTAGTCAAGGTAATGATCAAATCATCCGCATTTTCGGGCGGTGTTACTTTTCTTTGATTCAATTCATTCCGTTCGGTTTCGGTCAATCGATTATTTCGAATGGCATTGAGAATATTGATAAATTTTGAATCGCTCTGACGGTATATTTTTTTGAGTTCTATAGTATGAATGCCTTTCATTTCAATGACTTTGGAATCGTAGAAAAAAGGGGAACGATAAAAACGGCCAAGAATATCCCATGTACTGCCATTGGCTACAGGTGGTAGCTGGTATAAATCCCCTACAAAAAGTACTTGTACACCCCCAAAAGCCTCGTGTCTATTATCTCTAAAATGCCTCAAAATAAAATCGATGGCATCAATTACATCGGCGCGTACCATAGATATTTCATCAATAATCATCAGGTCAAGCTCCTTTATCAAGGCTCTTTTTTCGGTATTATAGCGCAATTTGGACAATAATTGCCTTAAACCAATTTCCTCATCGCTGTCCGACCAATTTTCGGTGGGATTGAAGGGTGTAAAAGGCAAATTAAAGAATGAATGAATGGTTGTACCCTTTACATTTATAGAAGCT
>JBIILY010000222.1:0-3293 GCA_044338225.1 Chitinophagales bacterium | reverse complement strand
GTACCGCTCCTTTTGCTCTTGGCTATTCCGCTCTTATGTTTTTTCAATCTGGTGATAGACCTTGCATTTATTATTCTTCGAAACGAAAATCAAGTAAAAAAAGTAACCCTCGCTACGATTTTTAGAACACTGCTCGAGCTGGGAACTTCCGTAGGATTTATCATACTACTCCTATGGGGCTGGCAGGGCAGGCTCTATAGCCTTATCTTGGCTACGGCACTCGCCTTTGTGGGAGGGATGGTCTATATATACAAAAAATACGAACTTTCTTGGCAGTTCGATGTGGCTTTTCTCAAAAAAGAATGGCGCTACTGGATTGCTACAATGGTAAGTTTCTGTTTTGTAATTTCTTTTACTTCTATTGATAAATATATCATCAAAAACCTATGCACGCCTTTTGAATTGGGCGACTATAGCTTGGCGACACAGTTTGGGTTTATTATACTTACGTTTTCTAATGCTGCTACAGCAGCCTATTTCCCAAATTTATTTCAAGATTTAACCGCAAAAAAATCAAAATTTTTAATTTATAAAAAAATAGCTATTTTATTCGGGACTACTTTTTTAATTACTATTTCTTCTATCTTACTTGTTTTTTTGATGATGAAATTCTACATCAATGATCGTTATGCAGGTGCATGGAAATATTATTATCTAGTAGCGTTTTCTTATGGAACATGGTCTTGTATTTCTATTTTACAAGGTTTTTTACATTATTTCAAAATGGATAAAATCTTTTTTAGACTAGGAATACTTTCCATCATTGTATTAGTCCCTCTTCAATATTTTGCAACACAGTTTTACGGAATTTATGGACTCCTTTTGATTCAAATCATCTATTTTAGCACTTGTTTTTTAATCTTGGGGACGATGCTTCTCCGAAAATTAAATATTTTTTATCATGTATAAATGCCTTTTTTGTAATTCGGAATCTTTTACGAGTTCGCCCTTCGAAGATACTCTTTTTAATGACAAACGATTTGAGTACAAAACCTGTACTTCATGCCAGCTAGTACAAGTAGATCCATTGCCTACCCTACAAGATCTTTCCAAAATGTACGCGATGGATTATTATGGATTCAAAAAGCTAATGCCCAATTCTGAATTTGATTCTATTTTAAATAAAATCAAACAACATGGAGATTACAAGACCGTATTAGATTTTGGATGTGGTGGTGGACGATTTTTGGTCAATGCAATTGAAAAAGGCTATAAGCTAACGGGTGTAGATTTTGGCGATGAGCTCATCGGACATCTCCAAGAGGCTTATCCTGAGGCACAATTTCAGGAAATAAATACCTTCTATGAACAAACCGAATGCTACGATGTCATATTTGTGAGCAATGTATTTGAGCATTTGACCAATCCTGTAGAAGTGCTTCACAAACTGACTCAAAGACTCCATCCCAACGGAATCTTAGTAGTGGATGGCCCTATCGAAAACAATTTTACGCTAGCGGGAGCATTCCGAAAAACACTTTTTGGCATACGAAAAAAAATGGGCAAAGTGGTGAATCATGTACCTAGACACATTATTTATGCAAATGCCAAAAATCAAAGACAATTTTTTGAACAATCGGGATTGAATACGCTTTCATATAAATTAAAAGAAACCCCTTGGCCTTTTCCTTCAAAATGGGATCAAAGTTCTACTATAAAGTTAAAAATATTCTTCTTTATGGCAAAAATATCATCTTTATTAGGCTTTTTAATTCCCAAAAGTGGAAATGTTTTTTATTATATAGGGAGAAAGAATAAAGATATTTTTTAAAAAACGAGTATCTATCTTTTAGTTTCAGAAATCGATTTTCAAAAAAATGATAACTAACTATACTTATAATCAAGGTAATAAAAAGAGAAAGGGTAGTATCTAAAAATATCACTTTAAAAATCGAATCTTTTATATGTAATTTTTTGAATAAAGTAAGTGTAATAAGAATACCAATAAAATGTAAACAATATAACCCGTATGTATACGTTCCAAGTTTAGAAATAGTATGAAAATTCTTCATTTTGTAGAAAGAATTATCACAAAAACATTGTTCTAAAATGATAAAAATAAATACTACAGATAAAATTATTCTTTCGAAAATATGAAAAATTGGATAATTTATATTTTGCTTAAATAAATAAAAAAATACAAATACAACGTAAATAAGATAAATGTAGAATTTATTTAATTTTTGAAGGTTTAGTTTAAAAGTATCTGAATGCAGTATAAGCCATGCGCCAAAAGCTCCAATAGTCATGTCCCCAATACAAGAGAGCGTGTGAAATTCAGACAAAATATAAGTTGTATTAAAAATTCTAAATACAATATTTATAATAATTATAGAAATAAACGGTATATAAAGTTTTTTTATGGGGAAAAAATATAGCACAAAAGGCCATAAGAAATAGAATTGTTCTTCAATTGCTATGCTCCATAAGACGCCTAATATTGAGGCATCGGGCAATCCATTTTTTATAATATCAAAATTATTTGTAAATGTAATATAATATAAAATATTTGCCGTTTCATTTGGTACGTCACCGCTCAATTTTTTCATAATTGGAAAGACAATAAATCCAATAAATACACACACAAAATATAAAGGCCAAATTCGTAATATTCTTCTAATCCAAAATTTAATTATATGAACTTTTTCATATTGTTTTTTTTCTTCAATTAATAGATAAGTTATTAAAAAACCACTCAGTACAAAGAAAAAATTAACACCTAAATTCCCATTTTTAAACAAAAATGATTTAAAAAAAGCATATAGGTTGTTGTGTTCAATTGATTTTTCTAATGTAAAAAAACTATGATATAAAAAGACAGATAAGAAGCATAGAAAACGAATACCATCAAGGTTTTCAAAGTTAATTTTTTTTTTCATTTATATTCTTAGTATTTGTTAAAAATCTAGTTATTATTTCTTGAATTGAAACGTCAAAAATGGTATAAAGTTTAAAAATTAGATTAGCAAATTTATTGAATTTTTCTTTAAAATATATTTTTTACTATATTTTTACTCTCCACAACTACAAAAAGTATTAATTTAATGAAAAAAATATTAGTTTTCTTATCTTCTAACAAGCAAACAGTTACTCTCGAAAGCCATGTTTTGGAATTGAGTAAATTAGGATTTGACATGTATTTTTTAACATCTTGTGGAGAAGGTGTTTTGCATAATAGGCTTCGAGAAAGAGGAATTAAATGTTATGCTAGCCCAAGACAGTTTTCAAATAGCATCAATACATATTGTTTCAATTTTTTTTATCTCATTTTTTTTATCTTAAAAAATAATATA
>JBIILY010000221.1:0-3301 GCA_044338225.1 Chitinophagales bacterium | reverse complement strand
ATGAGTTTTACCAAAACGTTGAAAGCAAGAAATGTGAAAAATATACTCTTTCTTCATAATTCGGATTATGAATATATTAAAAGTTTGAAAAATTTATTTTCGATAGAATTGTATTTTAAATATACGTTTGCCTTATCTTGTCTCATTCTGTTTTTTGTGGGAGCACCCTTGGGAGCTATTATCAAAAAAGGTGGATTGGGCTGGCCTATGTTATTTTCTGTTATACTTTTTATCTTGTATTATTTTAGCAATCTCATCGCTAAAAAAGTGAGTGAAATAGGGAAATATGACCCCTTACTGGTCATGTGGACACCTGCGGTTATTTTTATGGCATTGGGTGTTTTTCTAACAATTAAAGCCAAAAATGATAGTAATCTCTTGAATATTGAAAGCTATAATTTGTTTTTTAATAATTTGAAAAAACGATTTCAAAAGAAAGATAAATGAAAAAAATTCTAACGGATTATAAGTTTGTATTTACCTGTTATGGCTTATTTTTTGTAAGTGTCTTTATTTCAATAATTTTAGTCCCAAAAGGAGATGAAGTCTTATGGCTCAATCATAATAGAAACGAATCCTTATCTCTTTTTTTTAAGCAAATAACCCATTTTGGCGAATGGTTTTTTATAGTAGCTATTGCATTATATTTAATTTATAAGAGAAGTCCGAGTTTAAAATATTTCGCGATGGGATTTTTAATACAATTATTTTTAAGTCAAATATTTAAGAGGATGTTTGACTCTCCTAGACCCTTGAAGTTTTTTGGAGAAAGTAAACTTGCCCTTATTGAAAATGCTCCTAAGCTTTATCAACATAGTTTTCCTTCGGGGCATACAACTACTGCGTTTTTTCTTGCTTTTTTTATGATTTTGTTTTTTAGAATCAATAAAAAAATTAGCTCAATATTATTAATTTTGGCTATTTTGGTTGGGATATCCAGAATTTATTTATTAGCACACTTCAAAGAGGATGTACTTTTTGGCAGTTTTTTAGGTGTAATTTCTGCGATGTTACCAATTTATTTGTTTGAAGAGAAAAACAGAATTTAAAACCTCAATTATAATAATTGCAGGATTCAAGTCTCAAATGCAATATTTTATCATACCCTACGTAAGCTGTTTTTTAAAGTGGTTTTCTTGTCTCCACCTTTTAAAGGTTAGCAAATTTATGCAGTTAGGATGAGTCAATTCCGTTTTTCGGTGGCTCTTCCGTTTGACCGCTATGTCTGTTTAACTTGCCCATAACGTTTTGGCGCTTGGCGCAGTGGCGGATTTCGGAGCACTAAACTGTCAATACACCACAAAAGTTGATGCGAGGTAGAATGTTCAATTAACCACTTCACCCGCCATTGAGCCAAACGCCTGTTATAGCCAGTGGTATTTGTCCACAAACCATTGACGTTGTTGAGTTGTCGTGTCATTGAGTGTCGGCGGTGCGTTGCGTTTTTTATTTTTTTTTAGAAGCGTTGGAAATTTTTTAAAACAATTTTTCTTATCACTTTTAAATAGCCACACGTAAAACGCTTGCTCCTGCTAGGGCTCTAATTATACTATTTGTGTTTGAACCAGCAAATAGTGTTTTCTAAATATTTTTTAAACTCAGTATTTACAGGTTTCCCATGTATTACTTTATTGTTATACTGTGTTCTGATTAAATAATTAAAAGCTCCCATGTCACCTGTAAAGGCAGTTTTATTATATGAATTATATTTTTGATGAATAGCCCATAATTTATTGATAAAGGGTTTCATAATGGTAATATTCCCACCCATAATTCCACAATTTAGTAAAACACTGTTTGCAAAATTATATTCGTACATTTTATAATCACGAATGTTATTGCGCAAATTTTCAGAATGTTGTTGCATCCATTCATTATTAAGTATTTTGGGTTCGTCTCCGCAAAAAATACTAGTTGGATTGTCTATATATAATTGTTCAAGAAATGGGTTTTTTAAAACAATTACATCAGAGATATCGGTAAAAAATATGTTATTAATAAATTCTGAATTTAGTTTTAGGAATTCATTGTAAATGCAGTATCTGTAAACATTGGGATTAAATTGAATATCGTGGTCAATTTTTATAAAAGTAATGTATTCGTTCTGATACCGTTCGCACGTGGCTACTGAACAATTATTATGAAAAATTATTCCTTGTAATTTTAATTTTGAAATGGAATTTGCCCAATCTTGAATTATTGAATAATCATCATCAGCCAAAACTGTATTTCTATTTACATCGTAAAATCCTGAAATGTAAGAGGCTACTATATAATCTTTCATTGATTTAAGTTCTTTATTTTAACTCTAGCTGAGAGACTATCGGGATTATTTCTGTAGTATATGTAGGTTCGCAAATCTAGTTTTTTAACCATAAATTGCTGCTCAGCTCTCTCATAAAAGTGAGCATCGGCTCCATACATATTGTGAAAATTAAGGCTTTTAAACACTTCTTTTTTGCCAAATAATGTTGCAAATAATATACAATCATCGACATGTACTAAAGTACTATTATTAAACCTATCAGGAACATAGTAATCCGATTCTTTATGCACAATCGTTTCAGTAGTAGAGGCTATTAGATCTCGGTTTTTGATTTCGGACAGACAGGTAAGTAAATGATTCGGCTTGTATTCATCATCAGCATCAATTATAGTTATAAACTTTCCATTACTTACTAAAACTCCTTTATTTATAGATTCTGATTGACTACAATTTTTGTGTCTCATATAGGTGATTTTATCCTCATGCTGAATGGCATAATTAAGGATTTCATTCTGTGTGTTATTATTACTTCCATCATCAATAATAATTAATTCAAAGTCACTAAATTCTTGATTGAGTACAGAATCTATAGCTCTTTTCACTAAAGTAAAAGGAGTATTATAAACTGACAATATTACTGAAATTGTATACTTGTGATACATGGTTGTGGTTATTTATTTTGATTTCAAAAATACTATCTTAGATTAAGAACTAAGTTAAGGTTAATAAAAATTTTAAATAATATAATTATGAATTTCCATTCTAAAGACTTGGCTTATTTGAAGATTTTCTTCATTTCACTGTTGATTGAAATTTGCATGATCTACAAAGTTTGCCTATAACTTATTAATACATGCAATTATAATACAATTTTTACAAATGCGATATTTTTTTTATAAAGATTATTTTTCTTAATAGAAATGGTCTATATGAATCGTTTTTATTTATTGCGTAATTTTTATATCATATGAATTCATTAAGATTTATTACTAAAATGAGCACTTTTATTTAATAAAAATACGCATTGCGCATTTT
>JBIILY010000220.1:0-3311 GCA_044338225.1 Chitinophagales bacterium | reverse complement strand
GCTAGTGTGAAAGAAAGTCATCCACATGATGTAGTCATTACAAGAGAAAGCCCTAATTATAGCAGATAAATTTTAAAAGTAATTCTTAAAAAAAACACATGAAAAAACTAACATTTTTATTTCTATTCGTATCGCATTTTTTGATTGCCCAAAAAAATGTAACAATTTTGGGAACCGTAAAAAACTTCAAAGGAAAAAGCGTAATGGCGGAGACGCTGAAAAACTCACTTAGGTTTGAATATACAATACTTGATACCACTAAACTAGATAAAAATGGGAAATTTACTTTAAAATTTAACATAGAAAAGCCATCTAAAATAAAATTAAAAATTGGCGAAGAGTACACAGAGTTATATGCAGTAAATGGCGACAATATTTCAATTTCGGTAGATGCTAAAAATTTTGATAAATCAATTAAGTATAATGGTTCTAACAAAGAATGGAATCAATTTGTAGCATCAGAAATATTAAATGAAAATTGGAATTTCAGGTACTCCATTTGTAAGAATAAAGAAAGTTTGTTTTTAGATAGTCTACAAATTTTTTATGTATCTAAAATAAAAAATGCAGAAACACTATTACTAAATGATGTGCTAAAAGCTTTTGTTCTTGAGTATTTTGACTATACTCAAGCCAATATAAAATTGATGTTTACCTATTATCATAAAAATATGAATAAGCTAGAAAAGAAGCCAGAGTTGTCAAAAAATTATTATGATTTTATTTCTAACATTGAATTAAATAAAGCAAAAACAAATAACCTAAGCTTATACCAACAAATGTTAGGATATATTAGCGGTCATTTTTCTGAAGAAATATATGAACAAGACACTACAAAAAATTACGATAGTATCAATAATGCCATTGTACATTCTAAATTCAAAGAATTTGATAAAGAAATTTTAGTTTCTAATGAAATAATTGAAACATTAATGTATGGTTTTGATTTAATAAAAGCAGATTCTTTATTGATGAAAAACGACGAATTATTAAAAAATTCATCATTTAAATTTGAAATTACAGAAGTAAGAGACAAAGTTAAAAAATATGCTAAAGGCGCAATAGCACCTAAGTTTAGCTTTCCCGATATGAATGGAAAAATGGTTTCTCTTTCGGATTTTAAAGGCAAAATAGTATATTTGGACGTATGGGCGAGCTGGTGTGGCCCTTGTAGAAGAGAAATTCCTGCGGCTAAAGAATTGGAAAAACAAATGCATGGCAAGGATGTGGTTTTCTTATGCGTATCGGTAGATGGCGATGAGGCGGCTTGGAAAAAAATAGTAAAAGAAAAAGAACTTACGGGTGTTCATATTCATTCAAAAGGGGATTTTAACTCGGAAATGACCAAATTATATGACATACGTTCTATCCCTACGTATATCATCATTGATAGAAATGGTAAAATCTGGAAAATGGGCGCTGAACGTCCGAGCGGAAAAGCAAAAGAAGAATTGGAAGAGGCATTGAAGTAATTCGTTTTTTTATTTTTTTTCAAATCTTGCGCAAGGGATACTAAGGGCTTGGTGCAAAGCACCGTAGCGAAGCGAAGCCCTGAATAGCCCGGCCGAAGGTGCGCCCAAAATTTTATTCCGTTGACATTTTGTCAGATTTTTGGGTTTGGTATAGAAATTGAAAAATAATAAATAAATAAAAATAATTAGAACGTATGAATAAAGGTAAAATTAATGTACAGGTAGAGAATATCTTTCCGTTGATTAAAAAGTTTTTGTATTCGGATCATGAAATTTTCCTGAGAGAGCTGGTAAGTAATGCCACCGATGCAACACTTAAATTGAAGCATTTGACGCAGATAGGGCAAGCACAGGTGGAATATGGCAATCCTTTAATTGAAATCAAAATAGATAAAGAAGGGAAAAAGCTTCACATTATAGATCAAGGACTTGGGATGACGCATGAAGAAGTGGAGAAATATATCAATCAAGTGGCTTTCTCGGGTGCGGAGGAGTTTTTGGAAAAATATAAGGATTCGGCAAAAGATTCAGGTATTATCGGACATTTTGGCTTAGGATTTTATAGTGCATTTATGGTGGCGCATACGGTTGAGATTTTCACAAAAAGCTATACCGATGCTCCTGCGGCGCATTGGACGTGTGATGGTAGTCCCGAATATACGCTAGAAGCTTGTGACAAAGTGGAAAGAGGAACTGAAATAGTACTTCACATAGCGGAGGATAGTTTGGAGTTTTTGGAGGAATATCGTATCAAAGAACTTTTGAACAAATACAATAAATTTATGCCAATACCTATCAAGTTTGGTATGAAAAAAGAATATTTGCCATTGCCCGAAGGTGCTGCGGAAGATGCAAAACCCGAAGAAATAGAGGTGGATAATATTATCAATAATCCTAATCCTGCTTGGACCAAAAAGCCTTCGGAACTCAAAGATGAAGACTACAGTGCTTTCTACAGAGAATTGTATCCTATGCAGTTTGAAGAGCCTTTGTTTCATATTCATCTCAATGTAGATTTTCCGTTTAATTTGACAGGGATTTTGTATTTTCCTAAATTGAGCCCCAATTTGCAGATTCAAAAAGATAAAATACAATTGTATCAAAATCAAGTGTATGTGACGGATAATGTAGAAGGAATTGTGCCAGAGTTTTTGACGATGCTAAGAGGGGTAATAGATAGTCCCGATATTCCTTTGAACGTGTCGCGTAGTTATTTGCAAGCGGATGGTAATGTGAAGAAAATTTCGGAATATATTACCAAAAAAGTTGCGGAAAAATTACAATCTTTATTCAAAGATAATCGTGAGGATTTTGCAAAAAAATGGAATGATATCAAGATAGTGATTGAATACGGGATGCTTTCGGAAGCTAAATTCTACGAAAAAGCCAATGCCTTTGCGTTGTATCCAACTACCGATGGAGACTATTTGACATTGGAGGAATTGAAAGAGAAAATTGCGCCTTTGCAAAAAGATAAGGACGAGAAATTGATCGTTTTATATGCTTCAGACAAAGAGGCGCAACATAGCTATATTGAGGCTGCAAAAGCAAAAGGATATGTCGTTTTGCTATTGGATAGTCCCATTATTTCGCATTTGATTCAAAAATTGGAAGGCGATAATGACAAAATGCAGTTTTCGAGAGTGGATGCGGGACCTATAGATACGCTTATTCGCAAGGAAGAAAATCAAGTGTCTAAATTGTCGGAGAAAGAAAAAGAAACCTTGAAAGTAGCAATAGAAGAAAACGTGCCTAAAGCAAGTTTTACGGTTCAATTAGAAGCGATGGATAGCGATGCTTCGCCGTTTATGATTACCCAACCAGAATTTATGCGTAGAA
>JBIILY010000219.1:0-3314 GCA_044338225.1 Chitinophagales bacterium | reverse complement strand
AGGTGAAATAGGAGGCGAATTATTTGAAATGCCATTGGAAAGAAAAGCTCCAGGAGTACTTTTCCGTCAGCCAGTAAATGAGCCTTTACAAACAGGTATCAAATCTATCGATGCGATGATTCCAATTGGAAGAGGACAAAGAGAGTTAATCATTGGTGATAGACAAACAGGTAAAACTACTGTAGCTATCGATACTATTATCAATCAAAAAGAATTTTTTGATAAGGGTGAGCCAGTTTATTGTATTTATGTAGCTTGTGGACAAAAAGCGTCTACGGTTGCAGGTATTGTTAGCACGCTAGAAAAAGCAGGTGCAATGCAATATACAGTAGTAGTGAGTTCTAGTGCTGCTGAGCCAGCTCCATTACAATTTTACGCACCATTTGCAGGTTGTGCAATAGGTGAGTTCTTTAGAGATACAGGAAGACCTGCTTTGATTGTTTATGATGATTTGAGTAAACAAGCGGTAGCCTATAGAGAGGTTTCTTTATTGTTGAAAAGACCTCCAGGTCGTGAGGCTTATCCAGGTGACGTATTCTATTTGCACTCAAGATTATTGGAAAGAGCTGCAAAAGTAGTTAAAGATCAATCTGTAGTAGTAAATATGAATGATTTACCAGAGTCTTTGAAAGGTAAAGTAAAAGGTGGTGGATCATTGACAGCCCTTCCAATTATTGAAACTCAAGCAGGTGACGTATCGGCTTATATTCCTACAAACGTAATTTCTATTACCGATGGACAAATTTTCTTGGAGTCAAACTTGTTTAACTCTGGGGTAAGACCAGCTATCAACGTAGGTATCTCTGTAAGTCGTGTGGGTGGAAATGCTCAGATCAAAAATATGAAAAAAGTAGCTGGTACTTTGAAATTGGATCAAGCGCAATATAGAGAGCTTGAGGCTTTTGCTAAGTTTGGTTCTGATTTGGATGCTGCTACAAAAGCAGTTTTGGACAAAGGTATAAGAAACGTAGAGATTTTGAAACAAAATTTAGCTTCTCCACTTACTGTAGAAAAACAAATTGCTATTATTTATTTGGGAACGAATAATTTAATGAAAGAAATTCCTGTAAATAAAGTAAGAGCTTTTCAAGAAGATTTCTTCAATACATTGGAAAATTCGCATAAAGAATTATTGGATTCTTTGAGCAAAAAAGCATTGGATGAAGTAGCTCCAGCTCTAGTAGAGGTAGCTAATCATGTGATGAAAAATTATATGAATTAATAAAAAATAGTGTTGGAAGTATCTTTAATCTAAATTGTTTAGAGATACTTCTAATTTATTAAATAAAACGTACATTTTAAATGGCAGCATTAAACGAAGTTAGAGATAGGATTAAGTCCGTAAAATCTACGCAACAGATTACCAAAGCAATGAAGTTGGTTTCGGCTAGTAAGCTCAAAAAAGCTACTAGTAGAATCACTTTGATGCGTCCGTATGCAGAAAAATTACAAGATGTATTGTCTAATATCATGCAGTCTACCGATTTGTCTGAATTGTCAATGGGATACAACGACGAAAGACCTATAAACAAAGTTTTGGTTGTAGCTTTTTCTTCAGATAGAGGTCTTTGTGGTGGTTTTAATTCTAATTTGATCAAAACGGCTAAAAGAGTAGTTGAAGAAAAATATGCGAATAAAGTTGGAAGAAAAAACATCACGGTTTTGCCAATTGGTAAAAAAGTAGATGAAAATTTTAGAAGAACGGATATAAGCACAAACAGTGATTATTGGGATTTGTTTTACAATCTAAATTTTGAAGAGTCTTCTAAAATAGCACAATTCTTGATGCAATCATTCCTAGCAAAAGAGTATGATGTAATTGAAGTGGTGTATTCAAAATTCAAAAATGCAGCAGTTCAAGAGTTTTCAGTTGAACAATTTTTGCCAGTAGCAAAAGTTCAAAGTACTACTACCTCTTCATCAAATGCAGATTATGTATTTGAACCAAATAAAATAGCGTTGTTAGAAGAATTGATTCCAAAGATTTTAAAAACGACATTTTTTAGATATTGTTTGGACAATAACGCTTCGGAGCATGGCGCTAGAATGGTAGCGATGGATAGTGCAACCAATAATGCAGGCGACTTGATAAAGAAATTAGAAATTGAATATAACAAAGCACGTCAAGCAGCTATTACAAACCAAATTATGGAGATTGTAAGTGGTGCGGCAGCATTGGATGTTTAATACCAACTAAAATTTTTTCAAAATATAAAAAAGACCTTCTAAATTTTAGAAGGTCTTTTTTTATGAATTTATTTTTTTAAGGCATATATTCAAAAGCTCCAATATCTATGCCGCTTCCATTGGGTCTAGGATTTCCTTTGATATCAATAACTAGTCCATTACTTTTTCCTGCATCGATACAAGGCGATGTGGCTTTCAAGTTCAGATTTTCTTTATCTATGGTCGTACTCACAAATTGTGGGTCTATGTTGGTTTTACAATTAATAAAACTTGTATTCGTGAAGTTACTAGAAGATTTATACAAACAATTCTCAAAAGAATAAATCGAATTGTCATTCAATGTACTTTCAATATCTAGCACCACTTGCTCGCTTCCATTTCCATAAAAAATGCAGTTTTGGAATAGACAATTATCCAATTTATTCTGAAAATTCTGCTTCAAAGAATTGTCATAAAATTGATTGGACAATACAAAAACGCCTTTATCTTCAGAGCTTTGAGAGTTATAAAACGTACTATTTACGAAATTATATTTTCCGCCCAGCATCAACTGTGCAAGATAGTCGGTAGAGGTATAAAACTCTGAATTAGTAGCTGTTATTTCGTTATTCAAGCTTCTAATTGCCCAGTAGTATGCATTTTTTATAGTGGTATTTTCTATTTCTAGGGTTGAACGTGTGGCATTGGTCATAAGCGAATAATCCGTTTTGTCTTGAAATCCAAGCCAAACCCCAAAGGCACTTTCATCAATAACGGCGTATCGTATCGCATTTTTGGGACTGTTTCTATAATAGAGCAACCCCAGCCACTGACCCGCAAGATGCTGATATTTGCTCTCCAACCTCAATCCGCCTAATTCCACTTTTTGGTCTTTTTTGCCATCTATCACCAATTGTCCTTCCACCAAAATACCCGAACTGTTGTCAAAATATACTTTGCAACCAGCCTCAATAGTCAGTTTTGCACCTTTGGCAATATAGATTCCCGGCGTAATCCCATTTCCCGAAGTCTTGTGCAGCACTACGTGGGGTTTGTCATTAGCCCAAAACGTATTGGAAGAAATGATTTCTCCTTTGTGAAAATAGGCATCCAACCCAATCGTAAAAAGCACTACAGACTGCGTTTTG
>JBIILY010000218.1:0-3315 GCA_044338225.1 Chitinophagales bacterium | reverse complement strand
TAGGTTCTGGAATTGCTAGCCAAAATGTACAATTGGTTCAAGCCGCACTCAAAAATATTATTATTCAAATTTTACTTGCTTTGACCGTAAGTATCATTTATTTTTACATTTCGCCTATTTATATTTCCAAAACTAGTTTGCAAGCCTTTAATCACAGTTCGTTTGCCGAAATATTTGTTGCCTTAATCGCAGGAATTGCAGGTTTTATTTCTATTCTAAAAAATAATGTGAAATTTGTTTTTGTAGCGGTATCTTTGGCTACAGGCACTATGATTCCTCTTGTGATGACCGGCTATAGCCTTGTTTATTATGAATTGGATTTACTCAATATGAGCTTTTATTTTTATTTAGTTATTTCATTTTTTTTGCTTTTTGGGGCATTTTTGGTAACGTTTCTTCTTGGAATTAAAAATAATACCGTTGAAAAAATGGGTAAAATTTTAATCGGAATATTGGGTGTTGTAATTATAGTTGTTGGTTTTTGGTATACGACGCATACCTTGCGAAAATCAATAGTGATGCACAATTTGGATCAATATGTAGAGCATGTATTAAATTCAAAATCTATGCATGTTGTAAGCAAAGATATTGACTTAAATGAAAAGAAAATTGAAATTTATTATACAGGTGTAAAGCCCGAATCTATTCAAGATGTGAGTTTGAAAAAGAAACATAAATTGGGGGGCTATACTTTTAATTACAACGAAATTTAATGAATTACGAAAGAAAAATAGCTTTTCATACATTGGGTTGCAAACTCAATTTTTCCGAAACGTCTAGTTTGGCCAATCAAGCTGTAGATAGAGGTTTTGTAAAAGTAGATTATACCGAAAATGCCGATTTTTATGTAATCAATACCTGTAGTGTTACTGAAAATGCCGATAAAGAATGTAGATTTATCGTGCGTCAAATCAAGCGAAAATCACCCGAATCCAAAGTAATCATCATTGGATGTTATGCGCAACTAAAACCTACCGAAATAGCCTCTATCGAAGGCGTGGATTTAGTTTTGGGAGCTTCCGATAAATTTAAATTAGTGGATCATTTGGAAACGATAGATTCACATTCAGAGAAAGTATTTGCCGAAGATATTAAAGAAATCAATGAATTTGTACCTACATTTTCATCGGGCGATAGAACGCGTACTTTTTTGAAAATCCAAGATGGATGCGACTATTTTTGTACTTTTTGTACCATTCCATTAGCGAGAGGTAGGAGCCGAAGCCAATCTGTAGAAGCTACGATGAAAATTTATAGAAATGCGGTAGCTACGGGCGTCAAAGAAATAGTCCTCACAGGCGTGAATACAGGAGATTTTGGGAAAAATGAAGATGGAAAATTGCGAACGGAGGAAACTTTTTATGATTTGTTACAAGAAATTGAAAAAGAGCAGGATGGCGTAAGAATTCGTGTTTCTTCCATTGAGCCCAATTTGCTTACCAATGAAATTATAGATTTGGTAGCATCGAGCCAAAAATTAATGCCTCATTTTCATATTCCGCTTCAAAGTGGCTCAGATAGCGTTTTGAAAGAAATGCACCGAAAATACGACAGTGCTTTTTATCGTGAAAAAATAGCCTATATTCGAGAAAAAATACCACATGCAGGCATTGGAGTCGATGTCATTGTAGGATTTCCCGAAGAGGATGATGCGGCATTTTTGGAAAGCTATCAATTTGTCAATCAATTGGATGTGTCGTATCTACACGTATTTACGTATTCTGAAAGAGATAATACACGTGCCGTTAAATCTGACGTGGTAATTCCAATTGAAATGAGACGCGATAGAAATAAACAGTTTCGTACCTTATCCGATAAACATAAGCGCAAATTCTACGAAAAACACATAGGTGAAACAGCCGATGTGCTTTTTGAACATGAAAATGACAATGGTTTTATCAATGGATATACGCAAAACTATATTCGTGTGCGTATTCCTTTTCAAGAATCATTGAAAAATACGATACAAAAAGTACGATTGCTTCGAGTAGAGCCTTTGCTGTATATGACAGCAGAATTGGTTTAAAAGAAATTATTTAGGGCTTGCTGTTTAACTCAGAAATTGGTTAGATACTAGACGCAGACTATGAAGTCGTATATGAATACTACGAGTAGTTTGCAACGAAGTAGATGACTAATTTCTGAGTAGTGTATTTTTGTATAGATGTACAACAAGGGTAAAAAACGATTTTATTGAATTTATATAAAATTATCTTGCACTTATTTCCTTGAATTTGATATAAAACCAAACTTACTTATAAAATAGTCCAAACTTTTTTGTAAGTTTAGTTTGGTAAATGCCGTCATAACAAACAAATAGTACAATCGAGAAAAACGAAGATTGGACTATATTGATTGTATGAACGGTATAAAACAAGTCGATTTGTAGATTATACACGTTATACCACTCTAAACTTTCAAAATAGTACAAACTATTTTGAAAGTTTAGAGTGGTAAATGCCGATATAACAATCAAATAGTACAATCAAAAGAAATGAAGATTGGACTATATTGATTGTATAAACGGTATTAAACAGTAAGCCCTATTTCAAAAACTTTTTGGAATACAAATCCTTCAATCGATTGATGGTATTTTGATCTACATCCAATTTTTTGTTTTTTTCTAATTTTTCAAACCAAGTATTTATCACTTCATGTTTACAGGTTTTGGGAAATAAATCTATAAAACGTTCAATATAGTAGGCGGTAGATTGAGGTGAGTAATTTTCGCGTTCTAAAATCTTTTGAGCATACTGAAATGCTTCATCCATTTGATTTTCTTGGATTGAAATCTTCAAATCTTCCTCCCAAAAATAGACCCAAGGATCGGGATTGATTTGAAGCTTTATTAAAATTTCTTTTAGCTTTGCTATTTGAGCGCGATTATAATGCTTTTTTTTGTCCAAATCAAGGCTTTTATAGGCTATTCGGCTAAGAGTATTCAATAAATCAGTTTTGCTCACCTCTATTTTATTGGGTTCAATTGAGTCTATTTGATTAAACCAAAAGGTAAAGAGTCCATTATCAAAACGATTTACACAATGCTTTAGCAATAGATAACTTTTGTTGTCGGCTAGTTTTTCTTTTGGAAATTTCGTATATAAATCATCCGCTATTTGATCCAAAAGACTATCTTTTCTGAGTATCTTTAACCATTGCGAATAGGTGTATAATCGATTAAGATTTCTATCGCCACTTTTATATTTTTGTTCCAAATACGTAAAACGAACTTGACTATCCAAGGCTTTTGTAGCTATTTCTTTTAAATTGTCAAACGTGGGCGAAGGTTTGGAATAATATACAAAATTCATATCC
>JBIILY010000217.1:0-3349 GCA_044338225.1 Chitinophagales bacterium | reverse complement strand
AGTTCTAATTGCTTCAAAACCAGAGGGAACACAATTTCGTTTAGCGATAATATTTACTTCGGGACAATGCGTTTTCAGCATAGATTCTAGATTTTCTACACTACGTTCCTCGTCATCAATAATTATAGCATTAATCATCCTTTCTGATATTTCAGTGGCAAAAATAACAAATAATAATTAAAAAAACGAATCTTTTTTTGCTCAAAACATCGCATTTCAACCTATTTTAATTTTAAGAGATTGAACTTAAATGTATTATTTTTTGTTTAAACATCCGACAATTAAACATGATGAATCCATATAAAATTGATATTCTTGCTTTTGGCATACATCCCGACGATGTAGAACTGAGCTGTTCTGGCACGCTAGCCAAACATATTGCGCTGGGGAAAAAAGTAGCTATTTGCGATTTGACACAAGGCGAACTGGGGACAAGAGGTAATGCCGTTTTACGATTGGAAGAAGCCGAAAATGCTAAAAATATAGTAGGTATCTCATTCAGAGAAAATCTAAAAATGGAAGACATTTGGGCGGAAAACTCACAGGCCAATATTTTAAAAATAATCGAAATCATTCGTAAATATCAGCCCGAAATTGTACTTTGCAATGCCAAAGAAGACCGTCACCCTGATCATAAAAAGGGATACGAAATGGCTCAAAGAGCTTGTTTTGCTTCAGGTTTGCCAAAAATAGAGACGAAATTTGAAAATAAAACACAACAAGCTTGGCGTCCAAAAGCGGTCTACAGCTATATTCAATCTAATTTTTTAGAACCAGACTTTGTCGTGGATATTACAGATTTTATGGATAAAAAACTGGAATCCATTTCAGCTTTCAAAAGTCAATTTTTCAATCCTGAAACCGATGAACCCAATACGTTTATTTCCGATAAATCTTTTATAGAAATGATAAAATCCCAAAATTTAATTTTTGGAAAAGTCATTGGCGTTCAATATGCCGAAGGGTTTCATACCGCACGATATATGGGCGTGGACAATTTATTCGATTTAATTTAATCATTTAGTTCAAAACCCAGTATTTTTGAGGCTCAATATTTTCATGAAAGATACGCTCAACTCACCTTTTTTCAATGCCTGCAAAAAAACTGCAGCAGAACAACAAATCAAAGCCTATGCCGTAGGCGGTTGGGTTCGAGATTATTTTTTGAATAGACCGTGCAAAGACATCGATATTGTGGTAGAAGGCAATGGCATTGAGTTTGCTAAAAAAGTAGCGGCAGCTATTTCGCCCAAAATCCATGTCAATTATTTCAAAAATTTTGGAACGGCGCAGTTTGTTTACCAAGGTTTTGAATACGAATTTGTAGGCGCACGCAAAGAAAGCTATCAGCGCGACAGCCGCAAGCCCATTGTAGAAGATGGCACGATAGATGAAGATATTTCCAGAAGAGATTTCACCATCAACGCCATGGCGATTAGCCTCAACGAGGCCGATTTTGGCGAATTATTGGACTTACATCATGGCATGAACGATATAGAAGCCCGTTGTCTCAAAACGCCTCTCAACGCAGATATTACCTATTCGGACGATCCACTTCGTATGATGCGAGCCATTCGTTTTGCCAGTCAATTGCAGTTTGAGATTGAAACCGATTCATTTGAATCCATCAAACGAAATGCGCACAGACTCGAAATCATTTCCAAAGAGCGCATCCACACCGAACTCAATAAAATTTTATTATCTCCCAAACCATCCATAGGATTGGATTTATTATTCAAAAGTGGGCTGCTGGACTATGTTTTACCAGAACTAAAACTTCTCTACGGTGTTCAGGAATACAAAGGAAAGGGACATAAAGACAATTTCTATCATACGCTACAAGTATTGGATAATATTGCGCCTTTTACGTCCAATCTTTGGCTGCGCTGGGCTGCCTTGCTTCATGATATTGCCAAACCTCAAACCAAAGCCTACAGCGAACACAACGGCTGGTCTTTTCACGGACATGAAGTATTGGGAAGCAAAATGGTAATTAAAATTTTTAAAACGCTCAAACTGCCTTTGGACAAAAATATGGACTATGTACAGAAGCTTGTTTTCTTGCACCTGAGACCCATTGCATTAACCAAAGAAACGATAACGGACAGCGCTATCCGCAGATTGCTATTTGAAGCGGGCGATGATATTGAAGATTTATTGATGTTGTGCAAAGCCGATATTACCAGCAAAAATGAAGAAAAAGTAAAAAAATACATTCTCAATCTGGAGAAAGTAAAAGAAAAAATTATAGAAGTAGAAAACCGCGACCAAATCAAAAATTTCCAGCCACCTGTTTCCGGCGAACTCATTATGGAAACATTTCATCTCAAGCCCTGCAAGGAAGTAGGAATAATCAAAAATGAAATAAAAGAAGCTATATTGGAAGGCAAAATCCAAAATAATTTTGATGAAGCAAAACAGTTGATGTTTGAAATTGCGCAAAATCTAGGATTGTCAAGTCATGGACAAAAATAATACCAAAAAAATTATTTCAATTTCAGGGCCTACTGCGGTGGGAAAAACGTCCTATGCTATCGATTTAGCCTTGAAACATAATACCGAAATCATCTCTTTCGACAGCCGTCAAATATACAAAGAATTGAATATTGGTGTGGCTCGGCCATCGCTTGAGGAGTTAAATACCGTTCCGCATCATTTTATTGCCAATAAATCTATACACAAATCGTTTACAGTCAATGATTATGAAAAAGAAGTTTTAGCAATGATTCAAATTTTATTTGAAGAAAAAGATACGCTTGTATTATGTGGAGGAACAGGTTTGTACCTCAATGCCATTCGATTTGGGCTAGATGAAATGCCCGAAATTTCAAATGAAATTAGAACAAAAGTGGATGCTGAAATAGCGTCTCAACCTATCGAAATTATTCAAGAAAAAGTAAAAAAAATAGACCCCGAATCGTATGAATCGATGGATATTTTTAATACCAGAAGATTACAGCGAGTATTAGAAATTTTCTACGCCACAGGCAAAAAATGGAGCGATTTCAAATCCTTTGAACCCAAAAAAAGACCTTTTCAAATTGAAAATATCGTACTGAATAGAAAACGAGAAGAACTCTACAGCCGTATAGACCAGCGAGTAGATCAGATGATAGAAATGGGCTTGGAGCGTGAAGTGAAAAGCCTTCTCCCCTATTTTCATCTCAATGCCTTAAACACCTTAGGCTACAAAGAATGGTTGCCCTTTTTTGAAAACGAAGCGTCAAAAGAGGAAGTTATTGACAAAATCAAACAACATTCCCGTAATTACGCCAAAAGACAAATTACGTGGTTCAAGAAATTTTGTGCCAATGACGCTTGGATAGAATTTTAATTTTTTTCTTAAAAT
>JBIILY010000216.1:0-3358 GCA_044338225.1 Chitinophagales bacterium | reverse complement strand
CATGCACAATTACAAATGAAAATTAATAAAAAAAGAAACCCCGTTTTTTTCAAATAGTTGAAATTTTAGTATATTATATTTAACGTATGTTTGACTACAAAAAGTTTAAAAAGTTAAAAATACTTTGCCTTCTACCAATTCCGCCGCACCATAATGTGTCTTTAGTTGTGCGCCAATTCCTAGTCCCAATCCTTTCCACGCAACAGGTATTTGATAATTAATACTGTATTTTTGATACCAATATTTGCTTTGTTTTGAAATAGGATATAAATAGACGCCCATCATCGGTGCAAAACTAAATCTTCCAAAGAATATCTCATCGCCAAAATTTAAAGAAATGTCGCTATTTTGCGTAAATCCATAAATATTATAGTCGATATCATCATTTTTGTATGCAAGGCTAATGCCAGCTGTTAACGCATTGACAGGACTAGTAAAAAAACGTCGTGCATATTGAAAGCTATAGGTAGGCAATACAACGGAATTAACTATATTCCCTTTGTCTGATGCGCCAATTCCAAAGACAAAGACATTTTTTTGAAGGATACGAAGATTCGTTTGCTTTCTGAATTTATAGAAAGGTTTTTCGGGATTGAAGCAATAAATAATTCCTGTATGAAAAGACATGAAATTGATGCCTAAATTGGGTAAGGTAGTTCTTCCATTGGAGAAATGCGTAATACCCACGCCCAATTGCGCGTTTATGTTTTTTGATAAATGAAATAATGCGTTGGCTTGTACCTGCGCCAAAATATTGATATGCGAACCTATGGCATTATTCTCTTTTGTGTCTGAAAACGTGCGACTTAGATAGCCTATTCCTATTGCATTTTTCCAAATCAATGAAAAATGTTTTTTTTCAATCAAATGAAACTGGATAGAACCCATAGCGCCAAAACCTTTCCCAAAAAGAGGCGCATCGCCTAATTGAGTTCCAAAAAGATGTATGCCTATTGTAGGATAATTGAAATAAGCATGAAAAGGATTTTTATTGCCTCGCCATTGGTACGAAACTTCGGCAGCCATCGAATTTTCGGTAATTACAGGATTGAAAATAGGAGAATGTTTGAAAATTCTTCCATAATAAAATTGTCCTTCTAATGATTTTTGTGTAGTAAATGAATCCAGTTGAGCTTCTGCGGAAACAAAAAAACACAAAAAATAAAAGACAAAACCAAATTTCATGTGCACAAATGTAATTGTTTTTTTATATATTAATGAAAAGTACAATCTTCGAATGAAAATTTCCTTACATTTGTAAAAAAAAAGCACCTTGGTTTATCTTTACGACATTTTTAATTTTATCAATAAACTGAGTGTATACAAGCTGTACAATGCATTTTGTATTTATCTAACCTTTTATTTATCTCGATTTTTGAAGAAGCCCATTGTATGGGGATTGCCATTTACCTTGAGTTTTGAGCCTACCACTACCTGTAATTTATCTTGTCCCGAATGTCCAAGTGGCCTCAAGAATTTCACTCGAAAAATAGGCGATTCGGAATGGGAAAAATATCAAAAATGGATAAATGAAGTGCATACTCACTTGATATATTTGTATCTATATTTTCAGGGCGAACCGTTTATGAATAAGGATTTTTGTAAAATGATAAAGGCGGCGCACGAAAAAAATATATACACCGTTACCAGTACCAATGGGCATTTTTTGACGCCACGAGTGGCGGAAGAGGTTGTGGCTTCGGGGCTGGATAGGCTTATCATATCAATAGATGGCAGTACGCAGGAAGTATATGAACAATATAGAATAGGCGGAAAATTGGAAAAAGTGCTTCAAGGAACACAAAATATGATTGATGCCAAGCGAAAATTAAACTCCAAAAAGCCTTATATCATTTTTCAAATGCTGGTAGTTGCACCCAACGAACATCAAATTGAAGAAGTAAAAGCGATTGGAAAAAAAATGGGAGTAGATAAAGTTATCCTCAAAACGGCTCAAATATATGATTTTGAACATGGAAATGAACTTATTCCTAAACAAGATACATATTCCAGATATAAAAAACGTGCAGATGGATCGTATACTATCAAAAATGAAATGAAAAATCAGTGCTGGAAGCTTTGGCATTCGGCGGTTTCCACTTTTGATGGTCAAATATTACCTTGCTGTTTTGATAAAGATGCGCAATATACTATGGGAAAATGGGATGATACTCATTTCCATAGTATTTGGAAATCCAAAAATTACGATGATTTTAGACAAAAACTTCTCCTTTCTAGAAACCAAATAGATATTTGCAAAAATTGCAGCGAAGGTACCAAGGTGTGGGAAAGTATTTAACTATACCTATTTTACAAGTTTTGGAATAAATTCAAATTTATGTTTGGAAAATTTATTATCTTTGCAAAATTCAATAAAAACTATTAAAATTTTCTCAAATTATGGCATTTGATATAGACATGGTCAAAAAGGTATATGAAAATTTACCTGCAAAACTCCAAAAAGTAAGACAAACAATTGATCGTCCTTTGACATTATCCGAAAAGATTTTGTATTCACATTTGCACGAATCACAAAAAATTGAAGATTTTCAAAGAGGTGGAAGTTATGTAGATTTTGCGCCAGATAGAGTAGCTATGCAAGATGCTACGGCTCAAATGGCACTTTTGCAGTTTATGACCAGTGGAAGAAACCAAGTAGCCGTTCCTAGTACTGTACATTGCGATCACTTGATTCAAGCTAAAGAAGGATCAAAAGTAGATTTAGATTTTGCTAATAATGAAAGTAAAGAAGTTTTTGACTTTTTGGCTTCAGTATCTAATAAATATGGCATTGGTTTTTGGAAACCAGGCGCAGGTATTATTCATCAAATCGTTCTTGAAAATTATGCATTCCCTGGTGGTATGATGATTGGAACCGATAGCCATACTGTCAATGCAGGTGGATTGGGTATGGTAGCGATAGGTGTAGGTGGAGCCGATGCAGTAGATGTAATGGCTGGATTGCCTTGGGAGCTAAAATGGCCAAAATTGATTGGGATCAAATTGACTGGAAAATTAAGTGGATGGTGTAGTGCCAAAGATATAATCTTGAAAGTAGCGGGAATCCTTACTGTAAAAGGTGGAACAGGTGCTATTGTTGAGTATTTTGGAGAAGGAGTTACCAACTTAAGCTGTACTGGAAAAGGCACAATTGCCAATATGGGAGCTGAAATTGGAGCGACAACCTCTACTTTTGGATATGATGAAAGTATGGAGCGTTATTTGAACGCTACAGGAAGAACCGATGTAGCTGAAATAGCAAATTCGGTAAAAGAGCATTTGAATGCTGACCCTGAATGTTATGCTTCTCCAGAGAAATATTTTGATGAAGTTATTGAAATCAATTTGGATGAGTTGG
>JBIILY010000016.1:0-10162 GCA_044338225.1 Chitinophagales bacterium | reverse complement strand
AAAGATGACGAAGACGGCTCATAAATATATTTTTTTCGGAATCGCTCAAATTTTGCCAAATTTTTTGAGTAAAAGGTCTAAAGCTATCAATCAATGGTTCGGCTGATACCCCAAAACGTCGTACTTTTTTGATATGTTTGTTTACGAGGCTCACCAATTCTCGAAGCGATATGTTTTCATGCAATTCTTTGGACAAGGCATCGTATTTCATACCGCCATGACGGTGTGGAAGAATATTAAACCCATTGGGAGAAATAGAATATATTTTATTTTTATATCCATTTTCAAGAAGTCCCAAAACCGTATCAACCATCGTCAAGCCATTCCCAACAATCAATACAGGCAAATTAGAATCTACATTTTGTACAGAATCTGCACCCCAAGGATTTTGAAAATATTTTGAGGATTTATAAAAATCTTCATTCTTTATTTTTGGATTTCGAGGAACAATATTTCCTGTAGCAATGACACATTCGTCCAATTCAAATGATTTGCCATTTTCTAATACAATATGGATGAATGGATTGTGAGAATCTATTTCCGAAACTACAGAATCTTCAATAATTAATTTTATCCCTTTTTCCTGTGCTACTTTTAAGGTTTTTTCCCAAATTTGAACGAGATATTCGCCATACAAATATCGTGGCATAAAAGCATTTCCTACCAAATCTCTATCCAAATTTTTGTATGCGTCCAATGCCATTACCCAGTCCAAAAAATGATTGGGGTCGGCCGGATAGGCGCTCATTTTGGCCGTAGGGACATTGAGAATATGTTTTTTTGAATACGGATTGTATGCTATGCCTCTATTGAAATTTCCTTTTTCATTTATGAAAATCATTTCAAAAGGAGTACTTGTTTTCTCTATTAAATGGACTGCAGTAAGCGTTCCCGAAAAACCACCGCCAATAATTCCTATTTTCTTCATCTAATTAATATTTATTTTTTTTCATTTAATGGAAGTGACTATAAAATGAAAAATTTGATTGTTAAATTTAGGATTTCTTTTCTTTTGACAATTTTGCTTGATTCATAGACCAAATCATAATGATAATACCAGCAATAATCATACCTATAGAAATATATTGTGCTTGTGACAAATTCAGTCCTAGAATTTTATATTTTGTATTGACACGGATAAATTCTATCAAAAATCGCTCTATTCCATTAAAAATCATAAATAATCCTGTCATAGAACCAAAATGGAATGTAATTCGTTTTCTCACCGCCCATAAAATAAGGAAAAGTGCCGAAACCATCAAAGCTTCATAAATAGGTGTAGGAAAATGTGGCTCTGTCAATTCCATACAATATCTACCTGCACAATTCATGATGGGAGCACCCACTTCATTTACGTTATGCGCGTATGTATTGCCCCATAAAAAATCGGGGACCCAAGATGGCTGTGCGAAAAGCGTACTAGGAATACCCCAGCATCCATCGCCCGAAAATTGACAACCCAAACGGCCAACTGCATACGCTATGAAAAACGCAGGCGCCAAACTATCGGTCAATGCCCACAACTTTATTTTGTGTTTTTTGCCATAAAAAATAATCAGAAGTGCCGCAAGCCACAAACCTCCCAAAACACTTAATCCCGAAGTGAGGGATTGAATAGGATTGGTCAATAATTCATTCATTGAAGCAGGATTGTCTATCGCATCCATAAGTTTTGAACCTAAAACGCCTCCTATCATCGCTAAAATGAGGATATCAAAAATTCTATCTTCTACGTTGTAACGAATGATTTTGGTTTCAGGATTAGGTAATTGTTTCTTTTTCAGTTGAAAATATTCATACCCTCCCAATAATGCCGCTACAACAATGCCTCCTAGAAAAAATCCCTGAGAGGACAATATATAATTTTGTGGATCTTGCGAAAATTGGTCAAAATTGAGATAAATTCCCAATCCCTTCCAACCAATCAAAAATCCTATAATAATATGACTGATTAAATCAGAAATTTGTGGCGCAGCACCTTCAAGAATTTCTTTTGTACCTTTTTGAAAAATCCCCAAATCGGTTCTTCGTTTCAATTCTTTATAGCCTATAAAAACCCCAACCATAAATGCAAGAGCCATCATAAAACCATAGGTATTGGGGGGCATAGACAAAATATGAGTCCCAAAAATATGGTTTACAAAGTCCCAAATGGACGCATAGGCACGAAGAAAAATCATAGATTCTATTTATTAATTCGCAAAATTAATGAAAATAATACAGTTTGTTGCGAACTAATGCTTAATTTTGACTTTTTTAATAAATAAAAAATTGGGAAAAAGAGAAATATCAACTTTTTTGAAACTTATTCTGTTTTGGCTTGTCACTTTTTGGATATTTCGAATAGTGTTTATTATACTTTTTGGGGGATTTGAAGCATCATTGGCATTCTCTTTTTTTTACAAATCCATGTTGTTTGATATGGCTGTAGCCATACCAATTTCAAGTATACAATTATTAATTTTATACTTTTTAAAATCCAAATTCTTTCATCAATTTTTGATTGTTTGTGTAAATGTTATGCTCTGCATCGATTTATGGTTATATGCTTTTTGGCAATGTAAATTCAATGTAAAAGCGCTTTTCTACCTCAAAACTCCGTTTGAAATTATCCATTTTTTGTCTAATATACAGTTGTTTAGTTTTATTTTTGGGTTAGCTTTAATGTGTATAGTATCTATTTACTTATTTCAAAAATGGATATTTCACACAAAATTATCCCTAAAATTCACTCTAAAAGCAATTCCCGTTTGGGTATTTTTTTTGATGATAAATATCATTTTTATTCGCGGGGGCATTTCACAAATCCCTCTTAACCAAAGTTTTGCCTTTATTTCAAAAAACAACAATACCAATTATGCTATTCTCAATTCGGTTTGGAATGTAGGAAATGTACTTTTTGACAATTTTTTTGAAACCGATTTGGATTCATATAAATTATTAAATCCTGAGGATGCCAATACGATTACAAATAATTTGCATAAAACTTCGGATACTACAACCGAAAATCCGTTTTATTTTCAAGAAAAACCTAATGTTTTAATCATTTTGATGGAAGGCGTCAATAAAGTTTGTTTACCTACACACATGCCATTTCTCCATAAAAAAATAGAGGAAGGTCTTTATTTTGACAATGCATTTGCCAATGGATTCCGAACCGAACAAGGTATCTCGAGTCTTATAAGCGGCGAATATCCTTTGCCGTATAAAAATACTATTGAAAATGTGAATCTGGTTACCGAAATTCCTTCATTGATAAGAGATATGAAGAAAGAAGGATATCATACAAGTTTTTATTTTGGTGGAGAATCTGAATTTGGGAAAATCAAATCATATTTTGTTCAAAATGAAATAGATAATATCACCGATATTCATAATTTTAAATCGCATCAAAAAACTCAAAAATTAGGTGTAGAAGATAGCTTTTTGTTTCAAGAATTAATTTCGAATATTCAATCTGAAAACAAACCTTATTTCAAAATTGTATTGACACAAAGCACGCACCAACCTTATGATATAAAAGGGTATAAGCCTTCGAATTCGGAAAAAGACAATTATTTGAATGCCGTTTCGTATTTGGATAGACAACTGAAACAATTTTTTAAAAATGCGGAAAAATCAAAATTACTAAAAAATACGTTGGTAATCATTACTTCCGACCACGCTCATTTTCTGCCAGATTATTACAAAAATGAACAAAGAGAGTTTTTTAATATTCCTTTTTTAATATTGTCCGATAGATTAAAGCCCAATTTTAAAGGCAAAAAAGAATCCAAATTGTATTCACAAGTGGATTTTCCAGCCACGTTGCATTTTTGGTTGCATTCAAAGAATCAGGGAGATTACTTATTTTCAAAAAATTATTACAGCACCTATTCACAACCGTTTTGTTTTACTTCGTTTATTGATGGATTCAATTGGATAGAACCAAATAAAATTACCCACTACGACTATAGATATCCCATTCTTGACAAAGATAAATTTGAGCCCGCCCACATAAAAGGCATGGCGATTATGCAAATCTTAGCCGAACGGTTTAAAGGAAATATTAAAAACAAGCGCAATAAATAATTTTATAGTAATTTTGTACATAAATAAATTATATGGAAAATCAAGTTCCTCCCTCTACATCTTCTTTTAAAAACACTATCTCAAATATTCTTATGAAAATTCTTAAATTTATTATCGTTATCGTTATTTTGGCTGGCATTTTCGCTTGGGGACTGACCCAATTTGCCTATTCGGAAGGCGAACGCGCTGGTGTGGTTTCTAAATTTTCTAGAAAAGGGTATCTAATCAAAACTTACGAAGGCGAACTCAATGTAGGTGCGCAAGGTCAAGTGAGCAATATGAATCAAAATATTTGGGCATTTACGCTCCAAAATTCAAATGATACCGCTATTGTCAATAATTTGGAAGATGCAATGCTCTATGGAAAAAGAGTAAGACTTCACTACGAACAACGAATATTTAAATTCTTCTGGATGGGAGATAGCGAATTTTTTGTGACTCGAGTGGATGTAGCGAAGTAGCTTTTAATTTAGCGTTACAATTTTAGTTAAGTTATTACCAAAATTAATAATTTCTACTTTATTTTAAAATTCTAAAATCTTCAAAAATAAAAAGAAGTTTTTATTTAGTGATTAAATGACAAATATTTTCTTTAATTTTTCAAGGTTTTACTTTGATCACTTCATTTCCTTTTAGAATTACAAGTTCTGTTTTTTTCTGTCTCTTAAACTCAATGAGTTTTTCATAAGCTTTTTCAAGCCCAAAAAGCAATTTTTCTTTTAATTCTTTATGTTTTTCAATATTTGTCATAACTAGATTTTAAACGATTGTAAATTTCTTGATTTGATACATGTAACTGTTCATGTAAAACTTTTTCCGCAATTAGATCATGTTTCCCATTTGAATTGTCAAAAATAAAAGCGTTGTCAACAATAGGCAAATATAATTCAAATAAGTTTTTAAGTCCGTTTTTATATCTTCTTTCAATAACGTCATTTTCGATATTGTGTCCACCTTCCAACACTCTCATTCTAACTCTTTCTTTTGCTAATTCTATGCTCTGTAACCAAAAAAACAATAGCGTTATTGAATATCCTTTTTCCCGAGCCAGTATTATTTTTTGTTTATAACTTTTTGTTGACAGTGTTGTTTCAAAAGCAAAGCTTTGATTTTCTTTTAGCAATTCATTTATTCGATTTAGCATAATTCTTCCTGATTCAAATGCTACTTTTTCAGGCTGAAACGGGGATAATCCTTTTGCTATTTCATCAGCGTTTACAAACTCTTTGCAATTAATAATCTCAGGTAATATTGTAAAAGTCGCTGTTGTTTTTCCAGCACCATTACACCCAGCAATTATATAAAGATTCTTTTCAATCATTTAACAAATTTACAAATTATTTTTTAATGATTTTTTTCATAATTAATTCCCCTATGGAATATCAATATACTTATGCGTCTGCAAAGATAAGCTCCAATTAGGGTTTTCTTTGATAAAATCGATACACAAATTCGTCATTTCTTGACGATTGTCCCATTCGGGTTGAATGTATAATTTGCAGTTTTTGTGCATTTTGGCTTCAAATTCTTTTGCCCATCGCAAATCATTTTTATGAGCAATCACCACCTTGAGTTCGTGGCTAATTTCATAATAGGCTTCCAAGGGCTTTTTAAATCGTTTGGGCGAAAAACAAATCCAATCCCAATCGCCCGAAATAGGATTTGTACCCGATGTTTCTATATGTGTGCGAATTTGAAGATTCTGAATAGATTGTGTCAAAGTCGTTAAATCGTGCATTGTGGGTTCGCCACCTGTTATCACCGCTATTTTTGTGCCGCTATTTTGGGTTAAATCAGCAATAGCATCTATACTCATTTTGGGATGCGCATTTATATTCCAACTCTCTTTTACATCGCACCAAGTGCATCCTACATCGCATCCACCTAGACGGATGAAATAGGCCGCATAACCTGTAAATGCGCCTTCGCCTTGTAGCGTATAAAAATGCTCCATTACGGGGAGGTTCATCATAGTAGAATTAAATTGTAGGGTAAGAAATTTGTTTTTTGCGTGCCAAAAGTGTATTGTACAAGAGCATTGTCACGGTCATAGGGCCTACACCACCGGGAACAGGCGTGATATACGATGTTTTGGGCGCTACATCCGCAAAATCTACATCGCCTACAATTGAGTACCCTTTTGGACTATCATCGGCTACACGAGTTATTCCTACATCAAATACGATAGCACCTTCTTTGACCATATCCGCCTTCACAAAATTGGGATTTCCTACCGCTACGATAAGAATATCTGCTTCTCGAGTGTATTTTTCAATGTTTTGGGTGTGTGTATTCAAAATCGTAACGGTACAATTTCCGATAGATTTATTTTGCCCCAGCATAATACCAATAGGTTTTCCCACAATATTACTACGGCCTATTACCACACATCGTTTTCCTGTAGGGTCAATATTATTTCGTTGGATCAATTTCAAAATACCATACGGCGTAGCAGGCTTGTAACTAGGCAATCCCAGCGCCATCAGCCCAAAATTATGCGGCGTAAATCCATCCACATCTTTTTCGGGATTGATAGCTAGCAATACATTATTGGCGTCGATATGTTTTGGGAGTGGAAGTTGAACGATAAATCCATCTACCGTTTCATCTATATTGAGTCTTTTTATAAGTCGTATCAACTCATCCTCAGAAGTAGCATTGTCTTTTTTGATCAATGTAGATTCAAAACCACATTCTCTACAACTTTTAATTTTATTATTTACATACGTTTGGCTAGCACCATCGTTTCCCACCAAAACCGCCACCAAATGTGGGGGTCTATCGCCTTGAGCGATCATCTGATCTACCTCTTCTCTTATTTCTGTCTTGATTGTCTTGGAAAGTGCTAATCCATCTAAAATTTTCATCTAAAATTACATTTTGGTTCAAATACTTCAAAAAAGATACATATTCTTGAAGCTATTGTATTTATGCCACAAAAGTACAAAAAAATATCAAATTGAAAATGAAATAAGCCATTTTGATTCACCTAAAACAAAAAATATAAATTTTATCCAAATAATTAAAAATAAAAACCTATCTTTGCACACTTTTTTAGAAAATATTTGAAAAAGAAGAATTATAAAAATTAATAAAATTATATATAATGAAAAGAACGTTTCAGCCATCAAGAAGAAAGAGAGCTAATAAGCATGGTTTTAGAAAGAGAAATAGCACTGTGAGTGGCTACAAAGTATTGCAAGCTCGTAGAAAAAAAGGAAGAAAGAAGCTAACAATTAGCGACGAAAAAAGATTGAAATAATTCAATAGATAAGGTATCGTTGTCTGAAAAAAAATAGTTTTAAATCCTACGAACGCCTAAAAAGCAAAAAATTAATTGATAATTTATTTGCTTCTAAAGGGAGCGTTTTGTTTTCAAAACATTTAATGCTTAAATTTCAGACCATAGAATCTTTGGATTTTGCGGCCAAAATGGGCGTAACTATTTCCAAAAAAAAAGCAAAAGCGGCTGTAGATAGAAATTTCTACAAACGTATTTTGAAAGAAGCCTATAGACTCCAAAAGAGTCCTCTAATAGAATACTTAAAAGCAAATCAAAAATTTTTGATTTGCTTTTTCGTTTATTTACACATACCTCCACAAAAAGCTGCTTATCATTTGATTTTTGAAGAAATGAAAGAATTATTGGACAAATTAAACAGAAAGCTATGTTCCACAAAATAATTGCAGCGCCTTTTATCTTTCTCATTCAAGTTTATAAAAAAGTAATTTCTCCAGCACTCCCGCCCGCTTGCAGATATACACCCACTTGTTCTAGCTATGCCCTAGAAGCCTTCCAAAAACATCCGCTGTATTATGCATTTTATCTCACGACAAAAAGAGTACTAAGCTGCAATCCTTGGGGTGGACAAGGATATGATCCCGTGCCAGAAAGAGAAAATAAGTAGTTGTATAATTCGTATTCCACACGTTATTAATATTCACAAAAATATAATAGAAAATTCTCGCAAGATAATTGTAAATTTGCATTCATTATACTGCAATTAAGAAAAACCATATTTATATGATTGAAACCACTCTATTATTAAACGAAGTAGACCCATTGGTGCTGTACGGAGTGAATAATGCAAAGCAAGACAACATAAAAAAAGCCTTCCCTCTTTTGAAAATAGCTTTTCGTGGCGATAAAATCAAAGCGAGTGGCTCGCAAGAAGATTTAAAATTGTTTGAAGAAAAACTGGGAATCATCTTTGAATATATTGACAAATACAACGAAATTTCGCTAAAAGAAATGGAAGAATTGCTTCAAAATGATAGTTTTGTAAGTAATAAATTGCCAAAAAATTCAGGCGATGTAATTGTGTATGGTAATAATGGTCATATTATTAAAGCTCGGACCCCCAATCAAAAATTGATGGTGGAGCTTTCCCAAAAAAATGACATTTTATTTGCTGTAGGCCCTGCCGGAACAGGAAAGACTTATACTGCGGTAGCATTGGCTGTAAAAGCTTGGAAAGAAAAACAGATTAAACGAATTATCCTTACGCGTCCTGCTGTAGAAGCAGGAGAAAATCTAGGATTTCTTCCCGGCGACCTTAAAGAAAAGGTAGACCCCTATCTACGCCCACTATACGATGCGCTGGATGATATGATTCCTGCCGATAAATTGAATATGCTCAAAGAATCGCGCATTATAGAAGTGGCTCCATTGGCGTTTATGCGAGGAAGAACGCTTGATAATGCTTTCATCATTCTTGACGAAGCACAAAATGCAACTTCACTTCAACTCAAAATGTTTTTGACAAGAATTGGTCCGAATGCAAAAGCAATCGTGACAGGTGATGTGACGCAGATAGATTTGCCCAAATCGCAACAAAGTGGATTGCCCGTAGCACTTGATATTCTCAAGGATATTGAAGGAATTGGGATATTAACGTTGAATAATTCCGACGTGGTGCGCCATAAATTAGTCGCAAAAATTATAACCGCTTATAATTTAAAAAATGAAGCCGATGAAAAATTGGAAAAAGAATTGGCCGAGCGTAGAAAAATTGAACGAGAAAAAAAATATAAAGATTCATGAATATATCCATAGACTACAAATCCATTTGCGAGACTTATATTGGTAAAGTCCGAAATGTATACAAACATCATAATGATATTTTCATCATTGCCAGCAATAGAATTTCGGCTTTTGACCATATTTTACCTAGAGAAATACCTTATAAAGGAGCAGTGCTCAATAAATTGTCTACTTTTTTCTTAGAAAAATCAAAAACAATCGTTCCTAATTGGCTAGAAGCAACACCACACGCAAACTTAGCTATTGGGCAAAATTGTGAGCTCATACCTATCGAAGTGATCATAAGAGGCTATATCACAGGCAGTATGTGGCGAGCTTATGAAGCAGGACAAACGGAATTTTGTGGACATCAATTACCCGAAGGATTGAAGCGAAATCAAAAATTGGAAAATCCCATCATTACACCTACTACAAAGGCTGTGGAAGGACACGACGAGGATACGAGCGAAGAAGCAATATTGCAGAGTGGGGTGGTATCTCAAAAAGATTGGGAAACTATAAAAGCGTATGCGTTCAAAATTTATGAATTTGGAACAGAATATGCCGCTACAAAAGATTTAATTTTGGTAGATACCAAACTGGAATTTGGAAGAAATACTCAAGGCGAAATTATGCTTATCGATGAAATTTTGACGCCGGATAGCTCTCGATATTTTATCAAAAGCACCTATCAAGAAAATTTTGAGAAAGGAGAAGAACCCAAACAATTGTCAAAAGAATTTGTAAGACAATGGTTGATTGAACAAGGATTTATGGGACGTGATGGCGACCAAATGCCTGAAATGCCCGATGATTTTGTAAATGAAATATCGGAAAAATATATTGATTTGTATCAAAAACTTACCGGAGAGCATTTTGACAAATCCAATAATGCATGGAATCAAGATGCTATAGACCTTGCTATTAATGAATTTATTTCAAAAAGATAATCCCATGAAATTGAATAAAATACTTTTGCTTGCTTTTTTTGTTAGCGCTATATATACCGCAAATTCGCAACAACGATATCATACAGGAATCGTTGCATTTTATAATTTTGAGAATTTG
>JBIILY010000213.1:0-3379 GCA_044338225.1 Chitinophagales bacterium | reverse complement strand
GCGTAGGCGTGCTGGACGGAAGAGGCGAAAAAATACATATATGCCTAGAGGATATCTACGCAAGCAATAAAAAAATAGAGGATTATTTAAAAATCCAAACCTATTATGAGAAACTGCATCAGGGAATGGGCAGCCATATCCACTACGTAAAATGGGAAATGTAAAAGTAAGCATATTATAAAAAACGCAATATGAATTTAGAGCAATTTCAAAATCAATACTACGAATCTTTGCAAACTTGGCGAAGACATTTGCACCAAAATCCTGAGCTGAGCTGGGAAGAATATGAAACGACCGCATATATAGAACAGGTATTGAGAAAAATAGGCATTATAGCTATTCAAAAGCCTCTTAAAACAGGTCTTATCGCTTTGATAGAGGGCAAAAATCCCAGCAAAAAATGTGTGGCTTTACGAGCAGATATTGATGCATTGCCTATTCAAGAAGCGAATGTTTGTGAATATAAAAGCACCAAAGAGGGCGTCATGCACGCTTGCGGACACGATGTGCACAGTACTTGTTTATTGGGGGCTGCGCAATATTTATGGAATCATAGAGAAGACTTTGAAGGCACTATTAAATTGATTTTTCAGCCGAGCGAAGAGAAACAGCCGAGTGGCGCGGAGGCATTGATAGAGGCTGGCGCATTGGCAAATCCTACGGTTTCTTCTATCATAGGACTTCACGTAACGCCAGAATTAGAAACTGGAAAGCTAGGTTTCCGAAAGGGAAAATTTATGGCGAGTGCCGATGAAATATATATTACCATCCACGGAAAGGGAGGACACGCGGCTTCGCCACATTTGTGCATTGATCCTATAATTATTTCTGCTAATATCTTGATAGCATTGCAGCAGCTGGTAAGCCGATACAGCAATCCTATTACGCCTACTGTATTGAGTTTTGGCGATATTCACGGCTTTGGTGCTACAAATATCATCCCCGAAAAAGTAACGTTGAAAGGAACTTTGCGAACTTTTGATGAGGCTTGGCGTGAGGTTTTACATTCCAAAATTAATTCTATTTGTCAAAATATAGCGGAGAGCTTTGGCGGAAGTTGTGAAATAAACATTCCCAAAGGGCTTTCTTATGTAAATAATGACGACAACATCACAGAAATTATCCAAAATACCGCAAGCAAACTGTTAGGCAAGGAAAATATAGTTGAAATGCCTATACGTATGGGTGCGGAGGATTTTTCGGCGTATGGTCATCAAATTCCTTCTTCTTTTTTCAGACTTGGGACGGGTAATATTTCAAAAAATATTACCGCTACGGTTCACAATCCTAAATTTGATATTGATGAGAATGCATTGGCTATTGGTGCATTTGCAATGGCGAAAATGGGAATAAAGTTGTTGGAGGAGTAGAAAAGAGATTTTAGACAGTAGACTTTAGACTAAAGATTTTTGACCTATAGTTTATAGCCCTAGTTAAAACCCCTTACTCTATTTCCAATTTTTTAGTATCCATTAGATTCAAATCTTTTGAATAAATACGAATGTAATACACGCCTTTTGCCCATCTTGACACATCCATTTTCAGTTGTTTTTCGTTGTCTACAGATTGATTTTGAATCAATTGTCCAAGGATAGAATAAACCGCAATTTGATATTGTCCCATTTCTAAAAATTCTATAACAAATGAGTTTCTAGCTGGATTTGGATAAACAATAATTTTGTTGGAAAAATCATTTCCTACCAACCCTGACAATGGACAATTCAGCAAACTTATTTCTTTTGTAATGACCGTAGAACAATTATTGGTATCGATACAAGTGTAGCTAGCCATATACTTTCCTGCAACGTAATTTTTGAAATTGAGGTTGGACGCCGTTACATTATTAAATGTTTTTTGGCTCGAAATACATGGAATAGAATTGGACGTAGTAAAAGGAACTAGTGAATCTTTGATACAATACGATGACTTAAGTCCAATCGTTAATGTATTGGAAGGCGCAGAATTGATAACCTTGGATGCAGAAGCAGAACAGCCATAATTATTATAAACCGTCACTGTATAAGAAACTGCATTTTTGATATAAACCTTGTTGGTACCTTGCTGATTAGTAGACCAACTATAGCCGTTAAAACCAGAAGTTGCTACAAGTTCAACCGAGTCATTTACAGAGCAAATACTGGATTTTGCGCTTTGAATTTGAGGTATATTAACAATTTTTCTATTCAATACATTGATTGAAGTTATACCTGAACATCCATTGACATCCGAAATCGTACAAGAGTATGTTCCAGCGCTTTTTATCACAATATTCTTTGTAGTTGCGCCATTAGACCACAAATAACTTGAATAATTTTGAGCAATTGATAATGTAACACTATCGCAAAGATTGGTATCACCCGTAATTTGAGGCTGAATGGACATTACATTTAAATTCAAAGTAAGAATACTATCGCAGCCCTTAGCATTAACCAAAGTATCTAAAAACGACCCAGAAACCGTTCGTGCTATTCCATTAAACATATAAGATTGACCTTGACAGATTGTTTGATTGACAGAGCCATTTGTTTTAGGATTGACCGTTAAATTTAAAGTAACAATACTATCACAGCCAAAAGAGCTCATAAAAGTATCTAAATAAATGCCAGAAGTTGTTTGAGCTACTCCATTAAAAATATATGATTGGCCTTGGCAGATATTTATGTTAAAAGTTGACGTAATTTGACTTGTAACCGTTAAATTCAATGAAATAATACTATCGCAGCCTTTTGCATTCACCAATGTATCTAAATAAGTTCCCGATACCGTGCGATTGATGCCGTTGAACAAGAATGATTGTCCTTGACAAATTGATTGGGAAATCGTTTTATTTGAATTTGGATTGACCGTAAGATTTAACGTGAGGAAACTATCGCAACCTTTGGCATTAACCAAGGTATCTAAATACGCTCCCGAAACTGTGCGATTGATGCCATTGAACATAAAGGATTGTCCTTGGCAAATAGATTGACTGATTGTATTGCTTGAATTTGGATTTACCGTAAGATTTAATGTAAGGAAACTATCGCAGCCTTTGGCATTTACTAAAGTATCTAAATAAGTTCCTGAAACCGTTCTATTAATGCCGTTGAACAAGAAAGGTTGGCCTTGGCAAATTGTCTGATTGATGGAATTGGTTGAATTTGGATTTATAGTAAGATTTAATGTAAGAATACTATCACAACCTTTGGCATTAACCAAGGTATCTAAATACGCTCCAGAAACCGTTCGATTGACGCCGTTGAACAAGAAAGTTTGGCCTTGGCAAATTGTCTGATTAATTGTGCCATTTGTTTTTGGATTGACCGTTAAAACTAATGTTCTACGAATAGAATCTGCACCTGTATTTACTTTTCGAATAGTATCTTTGTATGTTCCAGCA
>JBIILY010000212.1:0-3382 GCA_044338225.1 Chitinophagales bacterium | reverse complement strand
CATTTAAAAGATTTACCATTGGTATTTGTGAGTATCATGACATTTATTTTGATTATCAGTTCGGTAACCATGGTAAGAGCGGTACAAGAAGGTGCTATGATGAATCGCAAAGGCGTTATTAAAAATCTAATACCTACGATTTTGTTTGGTATTTTATTCTTGTTATGTCAGTATTTTGAATGGTCACACTTAATTGATCATGGAATGACAATGACTACAATGCCATCTGATTTTGCAGGAGAAAATGGTCTAGTAGCAAAACAATTTGGTTCATTCTTCTTTACTATTACAGGGTTTCACGGTCTTCACGTATTGGGTGGTGTCTTCTTTAATATTTATTTGTTGTTGAAAACGGCAAAAGGAGATTTTGATAGATTGGGCCATTATGAAATGGTTGAAAAAATTGGATTGTACTGGCACTTTGTAGATTTAGTTTGGGTTTATGTATTCCTTGCTTTCTACTTAATGTAATATAAAATATTAAAAATTCTAATTAATTAAAAGATATAATTATGGCACACCACGAAGAAAATATAAAATTAGAAAATCATTTGGCAATGACTCAGCATGAGTATGAGCATCATAAAACAGATGTATGGAAAACTACAATTTTGTTATCTGTAGTTACCATTGTAGAAGTTGTATTTGCAATTTATTATGAAAAATCATTAATTCCTGCTGGATGGCCTTTATGGGCATTAAGATTATTCTTAGTAATAGCTTCATTGGTAAAAGCGGTATATATTATGGCTGTCTTTATGCACGTAAAACATGAGAAAAAAGCATTTATTTTTACAATTACCATTCCTTTTACATTGTTGATATGGATGATTATTTCATTTATGTATGATGGGGATAGTTGGAATAATATGAATAAAGGAAGATTTGGGGGGAAACCACATCCTGCAGTAATAGAACAAAATAAAGGTGTAACAAAACATCATTAAGAATAAAAAAATATAAATATATGAAAAGGACGTTTAAATTTGATTTATACGTCCTTTTTTTGTTAAAAATTAATCATGAAGAATAAATCTATTGCCAAATTTCTTGCTTTTATAATTGTAGCATTACTACCTGTCGTAATTTTTGTATATTTTAAAAATAGAAATAATTTCAGTAATTCAGTATCTCCTAAATTGATGTGGCCTATTGATGTAAAGGAAAATAATGGAAAAATGGATACGATTTATCATCAGGTTCCAGAGTTTACTGCAACTAATGCAAATGGTGTAAGTATTTCTACCAAAGAAATGAATGGCAATGTAAGTATAGTAGAATTTTTCTTTGCACAATGTCCTTCAATTTGTCCAATTATGAATCAGCAAATGGAACGCGTTTTTACCAATTTAGCTAGAAATAATAATTTTAGAATATTTTCGTATTCAATAGACCCAGATAGAGATTCGCTCTCGGCCTTGGCTCAATATGCTTCAAAACATAATGCGGATTTGAGTAAATGGTATTTTCTTCGTGCGTCACAACAAGATGTGTTTAATTTCGGTAGAAATGGTCTTAAAATCCCTGTAGATGTAGAGGATAGTGAAGCAGGATTTCTTCATAGCGAACGATTTGTATTAGTAGATTGGAATAGAAATATTAGGGGATACTACATGGGGACAGATAGTCTAGAAGTTAATAAAATGATGCATGATATCGTTTTATTAATGAGTGAGAAAGAAATTAAAGAAAAAAAGAAAAATAGAAAAAAGTAAATTTATAAATTATGAATGAAAAATTGGCTAAAGTTTTAGTAGGAGTTGTAACCTTTGTTGTAATTGGATTGGTTACCTTTATGTACCTTTTTAAAGGATTTGTAAATGTTTTTAAGAATAATTTTCCCACGTTTGATACTTGTTCTTTACCTTTATATAATGCTATTTTCAACTCTATTGTATCCATTTCATTGGTGTTAGCATTTTATTTTATAAAAAATAAAAATATAAAAATGCATCAATATATGGTGTATAATGCTAGCTTTTTTTCATTTTTGTTTTTGTTAAACTATGTGTTTTATCATTTGGTTTCTGAGAATACAAAATATGGTGATGAGGGTTTTGTGAAATATATTTATCTATTTATATTAATCACCCATATTGTTTTGGCAGCTCTTAGTTTTCCATTCATTTTATGGACTTTGTTTTTAGGATTGACAAATCAAGTTCAAAAACATAGAAAAATTGCTAAGATTGTATTTCCAGTATGGCTATATGTAGCTATTACAGGCGTAGTTGTTTATATCATGATTTCTCCGTATTATACAAATTAGTATTTACTAATCTTACCCCTATAAAAAAAGCCTCCTAGAATTGGAGGCTTTTTGACTATCTTTTTTTAAAACTTTAGGTGCTTTATAGTTAATCCATTGTTTATCAAATGATTGAGCGAGTCAATGCCAATTTTGATATGGGTTTCTACAAAATTTTTGGTAACAACCGTATCGCTTTTCTCTGTTTTAACACCATCGGGTTCCATAGGACGATCACTTACTAATAGTAAGGCGCCTGTTCTAATTTTATTATAATGACCGACAGTAAATATCGTTGCTGTTTCCATATCTATAGCCTCTACGCGAAGTTTTTTGAGGTAATCTTTAAATTCTAAATCATGTTCCCATACACGTCTATTGGTTGTATATACAGTTCCTGTCCAATAATCCATATCATTGTCTCTTATGGCTGTAGAAATCGCTTTTTGGAGAGCAAAAGCGGGTAACGCAGGTAATTCGGAAGGAAAATAATCATTCGAAGTTCCTTCGCCTCTTACTGCCGCAATAGGTAAAATAAGGTCGCCTAAATTAAATTTACTTTTCAAGCCACCACATTTGCCCAAAAATAAGCAAGCTTTTGGTTCAATAGCTTTCAATAAGTCCATTACGGTAGCGGCATTAGGGCTTCCCATCCCAAAATTAATCATTGTAATTTTTCCATGAGTAGCCGTTTGCATGGCTTTATCTTTACCCATGATTTCTACTTGGTATAAATTGGCAAAATACTCAACATATCCAATAAAATTGGTCATCAATATATATTCTCCAAAATCTTCTAATTTTCTACCGGTGTAGCGTGGCAACCAGTTTTTAATAATATCTTCTTTATTTTCCATTTTTAAATGATTTATTTTGATTAAAAAAAGTCAAAATGAGCGAAATGCCTATGGCGTAGGCTTCATTTAAAACGCAAAAGTACATAAATATTTTTTAAAGTTGAGAAAAATCTATAACGGAATGATATTTAAAATTCTAAAATCACTAATTCACTTTTTTTGAACGCATTGGAGCGTAAATTTTGATTTACAATTTCTTTAATATCAATTGATAATTGTTCTATCATTCGTAGTTTTGCAAATGGACGATAATACACCATACTGATTTCCCGCACAG
>JBIILY010000211.1:0-3399 GCA_044338225.1 Chitinophagales bacterium | reverse complement strand
ATATTATTGTCGTTGAGTTGAGCCATGCCGTTGTGATAAATCACTAAGAGTAAAAGCACTATAAAATATATTTTTTTCATAATTATTAGTTTTATTAACTAAAAAATTCGTTTACCTTTGAATGTATAATAATTGTAAGAATTGCTATCTATTATTATTTGTTGGTTTGTAGTTCCAATATATTGGGGTTTTATTACAGAATATTTAATGAGTAAGTCTTGTTGATTAGAAGACAGTATCATATAATTATTTCTAAAAAGATCATCCTCTGGCTTATATCCTTCTTTATTTATTATTTGAAATTCACAAGAATTGTAAAAACGAGCTTCTCCTGCAAAATACCCATACTTTACTTTATTTCTAAAGTTTTTAAAAATTCTATTTGAATCTGCATCTGCAAAACCTTGTAAGGGATTATTTGGATTTCTCAATGGAGGATAACAGTTTCCTTTAGTAATTTCTATATCATATGTTTTTCCAGGATTTTCAGTGTCTTCACCTCTAAATTTTCCATAGATTTGATAATGGCATTGATTCCCAAAAGTTAGATACCGCACAAAAGTATCTAATCCATCATCGTTTGGAATACATTTAGGGTTTGGTATTCGTTTTTGAATTAAAGTAATTTTCTCAGTATGAATTACTTTTTTCAACGTGTCATCTACCCATTGATAGGGGAAGTCAATTTCTTGACTTTTTGAAGTATAAATTCCTGAACCAATATGCCATTCATAGGATAATGCATTGTTGAAGTTCGCTTTAAAAGTTATATAGCGACTAGCAGAAGTGTCTGTATCAAAATCTAATTCGTGGGAAAGAAAAGCACCTGGTTGCATCATCGTAAATCCTTTTCCAATTTCTTTTTCTTTGAAACAGGGATCATAGTTTTCACATTCGGGATTGGTGGGGTCTTGGCAACATTTTTTGCAGGCCTCTTGCAAGTAGAATCCGATAAGAATAAAAATTAATAGTTTGTACCTCATTTCTTTACGTTTAAGTAATGATTCAATTTTATAAAGACTTTTTGTGTGGCTTTTTCAATTATTAAATTAGGTATACCTAGCTCAAAAGCAGATGGAAGATTATAATATTGGTTATAATCAATTATTTCTGCCTTGATTTTACAGATTAGCTTATCTTCATATAAATCATAAAAATAATATTGAAATTCCACATTAGAATACCGATTGTCATTCACAATAATGGGGATCAAGTAATATTTTCCGCCAGTTAATTTAGCAATTTTTTTCATCAAAAAAGGCGTATATTCATCTGGAATTTGAAAAATATTTTCTTTTTGCATGGCTTCCAAGACTAGATTTTCGCCAATAATTGTAAAGTTAGATTTGGCATATTTTTCAAATATAGTACTGACTTGAGAATTTAAAAATTTATTTTCGCCCATTGCACGGCATACAATAATAGTATCTATGCTTTTACACTTACGCCACAACCACTCATTAAAGTATAAAAAAGTATAAAAAAGAAGATTCGCCTCACTATTAGCTATTTTTTAGATTTTAATTCATTAATCTGCTTTTGTAAATCTATCAGATGTAGCGTCAATTCCTCCACTTTCTCCAAAAGATTTAGATTGAGTTCGCCTAGGTCTATTTCGCCGGCTTGCTTGTATTCCGCTTCGGATTTAATATTGGGCAAATGATTGTTCTGCGCTATATATAGCTCCAATTCTTTAAGATTCATCAATTTATAATCTTTTTTGAATACATAATCGGGAATTGGTAGTAAATCTACTATCGTTTTTCTAGCACGTATATTTCCATTTTGATATATCGCAAATACGTTATTATTGTTTGCATCTTGAACTCTCAAATTGCCCATAACAGATAAATCTCCATTCAATGGCCCATTTAGCTTTAATGATGATGTCGTAATTGCATCGGTTGTAAGTATTGGAATATTAGTAGGTACATAAAAATAAGCTTGTGAAGGAGAAATAGTAAACACATCTTTAGCATTGGAAATTACAGATGGTGTAGTAGATATATTTTCTTTCATACTTCTAATGACAAAAGTATTGTCATAGCCTCTTACATCTATATCCCAATGAAATAGATTATCACAGTCCTGTGCTGCTTCAGAAATCAAACTTGCCTCATTTATATTTTCTAAAGGTTGTAAATTCTCAAAACTTCTTCCAACACCAAAAGAACCTCCTCCAGGATTAAGCCATCTTAAAAACAACTTACCTTCTTGACAGATTACCGAATTAGATAAATTTGTCTTAGTAATTCTAAAAGGATTTTTGTAGGTACCACAACCACTGTTTAAGTGAATTTGTGCATTAGGATCATCTGTATTGACTCCAAGATTTTTGTTTCTATTAAGGGTTGTCCCTCCAAATGCTGGGTCAAAAAAGACTTGTGCATTCAATTGAATTGTAAATAATGAGGCTACTAATACAATTAGTAATGATTTTGATGTTTTTTTCATGGTTTTTAAATTTAAAATTAAAAATATGAAAACAAAACGATTGATTAATTATGTAGTGGTGCTTCGTTTTATTTTCAATCACAAAAATAAACTATTCTACAATCTCCAAAAGTTAAAAATTGTAAAAATACAACATAAAGTTATTGATTTGTAAAAATCACACCAATATAAAACAAAAACAAACTCTATATTTTAAAAACAATTCTTCAATTTAAATTCAATGTTTGATGATATCAACATATTTAGCATTTAGCCCCGATAGAAGCGAATATCCTCTGTAGCAAAGCGAAAGAGATAGTAGCGGATAGCGGGAAATAGCTCCAAAAAAACCTTGCATTTTTGATTTGAAATCAAATGCTTATATTTGCAAAATATCATTTTTAGAATATTTATGTCTCTATCCAAGCTTGAAAAATTTGAAGCCATTCATCATATGCCCCACGTATTTGAAAACAATTCGTTTCACAATCCTGTATTGATTTCGTGTGGCAAGGAAGTGGCTACCAGTGGCAAGTGGCATTCGGATATTTTTAAGAATACGAATCCTATAGTTTTTGAACTGGCGTGTGGTAAAGGGGAATATACGGTGGAGCTGGCGCGTCGCAATCCCAATATCAACTATATAGGCGTGGATATCAAAGGAAATAGAATCTATTCGGGGGCGCAAATGGCGCAGGACGAGGGATTGAAAAACGTATGTTTTGTTCGTACGGGCATAGACCAATTGCATCATTTTTTTGCTAAGGATGAGATTTCGGAGGTTTGGATTACCTTTCCCGATCCTTTTCCCAGTTTTTCGGATAGAAGAAATAGGTTGGTTTCTCCTAAATTTTTGGACTATTACAAGGCGCATTTTGCTACAAAAAAAATCATTTATCACCTCAAAACGGACAATATGCGACTCTTTCGCTACGGCGTAGGCGTGCTGGACGGAAGAGGCGAAAA
>JBIILY010000210.1:0-3414 GCA_044338225.1 Chitinophagales bacterium | reverse complement strand
CACCACCAATTAAAGCTACGATTCAGTTTGTACCTCCCAAAGTTGTGGAGATAGCAAGACCTGAAGAAGAGATTAAAACAGTGGAAGAGGTAGTAGAGTCAAAAGCTCAAGTAGCTACAGAAACGGTAGTTGGACAAGAATTACCTGATGAAATTGAATTGGGTAATGGAAATGGTCCAGTGGAAGCGCCAAAATCAAATGAGCCTTTTGCATTTGTAGAACAAATGCCTGAGTTTCCTGGTGGAGAGGATGCTTTGATTCGTTATCTTCAAAAAAATATTCGTTATCCAAACTATGCTGCGGAAAATGAAATTGAAGGAACGGTTCAAGTAGAGTTTATTGTAAACGAAGATGGATCTATCCAAAACACAAAAATAGTAAAAGGAATTAAAGGCGGATGTGATGAAGAAGCCTTAAGAGTAGTAAAATCGATGCCAAAATGGAAACCAGGTAAACAAGGTGGACATGCAGTAAGAGTATATTATACGGTTCCAGTTACATTTAGATTAGAGTAATACTACACACTAATTTATATAAAAAATTTAAAAAGTCCCTAATTCGTTAGGGACTTTTTTATGTTTTGTCAAATCTGAAATCCTTATATTTGCATTTCAATTTTTAAAATATTTATTCAATATAATTATAATGTACAAATAATATGGGAAGAGCATTTGAATATAGAAAGGCAAAAAAAATGGCTCGTTGGGGCAAGATGGCTATAACGTTTACTAGAATTGGGAAAGAAATCGTAATGGCTGTAAAAGGTGGAGGTCCCGATCCCGATACCAATACCCGATTGAGAATAGCTATTCAAAATGCTAAAGCGGCCAATATGCCCAAAGACAATGTGGAGCGTGCTATCAAAAAAGCCATGGGTAAAGACGAAAAAGATTTTGACGAGTTATTGTACGAAGGTTTTGGTCCACATGGCGTTGCGTTCCTAGTAGAAACAGCTACCGACAATACCAATAGAACGGTAGCCAATGTTCGGTCGCATTTCAACAAATGTGGTGGTATATTGGGGAATTCTGGATCTGTGGAATTCTTATTTGAGCATAAAGCCCTTTTTACAATTGATATTTCAGGACGCGATGTCGAAGAATTGGAATTGGAATTGATAGATTTCGGATTGGAAGAAATAGGTACTGAAGAGGGAGAAACATATGTACAAGTGGCATTTGTAGATTTTGGAAAAATACAACAAGCCTTAGACCAATTAAATATACCTATTATTACTGCTGAAAAAGAGCGAATCCCCATGAGTTATAAAGAAGGATTGACCGAGGAGCAAAAAGCGGATATCGAAAAATTGATCGAGCGATTGGAAGAAGATGAAGATGTGCAAGCGGTTTTTCATAATATGGGAGAAGAATAAAAAAACAAACGTTCGTTTGGTATAATTATATTATTTTTACAAACCAAAAAAATTAAAATAGATGAAATATTTAGTATGTATTAGTACGGTGCCCGATACTACTGCAAAAATTGCATTTAAAGACAATAATACAAGATTTGCAAATGACGGAGTTACCTTTATTTTGAATCCAACGGATGAGTGGTATGCATTGGTTCGAGCATTGGAATTGAAAGAAGCCAATGGTGGAACGGTAACCGTTATCAATGTAGGACCTTCTGAAAATGATCAATATTTGAGAAAAGCATTGGCAATTGGAGCGGATGATGCGGTATTGATAGAAGCCGATGAAGCCTTGGAACCTTTTTATGTAGCCAAAGAAATTGCAAATTTTGCTAAATCCAATCAATACGATATTGTAATTACAGGTAAAGAAACCATCAACTACAATAGTTTTGCCATTGGAGGTATGATAGCCGAATTTATGGATTTACCTTTTATTTCTCAAGCATCTAAATGGGAAATGAATGGTGAATTAGCTACTATTAATAGAGAGATTGAAGGCGGAGAAGAAGTATTAGAAGTAAAAGCACCTTTTGTACTTTCTGCTCAAAAAGGAATGGCGGAACAAAGACTACCAAATATGAAAGGTATCATGACCGCAAAAACCAAACCGTTGCAAAAAATCGCATCGAATGTTGGAAGTACATTAGTTGAGCTTGTAGCTTTTGAAAATCCAAAACCAAAGGCTGCGGTAAAATTAATTTCTCCTGAAAATGTAGAAGAATTAGTAGAATTATTGCATAATGAGGCAAAAGTTATTTAATTTTTAAATTAAAAAAAAGTAAAATCATGGTATTTGTATATATAGAGTCAAACTCTGGAAAAATAAAGAAAACTTCTTTGGAAGTATTGACATACGGACGCAAAGTAGCTGAAATGATGGGTACGTCTATGGCTGCAATATGCTTGGGCGATTTGGAAGACAAAAACATAGTAGGTGAATATGGTGCAAGTAAGTTATTCATAGATTCAAACAATCTTTTGAATACATTTGATAGCAAATTATTTGCAAAAATAGTTGCAGATGTTTTCAAATCAAATGGTGGTAATATTTTGATATTACCATTCAATCAAAATGGAAAAGCATTAGGTCCAAGACTTTCGGTAAGATTGGAAGCAGGAATCGTACCTGGAGCGTCTTCCCTACCCGATACTGGATTTGCGATGAATAAAAATGTATTCTCAGGAAAAGCTATTGCAAAATATGCAATCAAATCTGCAAATAAAATCATATCGGTTGCAAACAATTCCATTCCACTTGAGAAAAAAGAAACAGCTTGTACTGTAGAGAATTTAAATTTATCAATAAGTGAAAGTGATTTCTCTGTAAAAGCGATCAAAAAAGAACTTGTAAGTGGTGATATTCCTTTGAGTGAAGCAGAATTGGTGGTATCGGCAGGAAGAGGTCTAAAAGGCCCTGAAAACTGGGGTATGATAGAAGAATGTGCTAAAACATTAGGCGCGGCTACAGCATGTAGTAGAGCGGTAGCCGATGTACATTGGAGACCTCATCATGAGCATGTAGGGCAAACGGGTTTGGCTATTAGTCCAAATTTATATATTGCAGTAGGTATTTCGGGTGCTATTCAACATTTGGCTGGAGTTAGCAGTAGCAAAACTATTGTTGTAATCAATACCGATCCGGAAGCGCCATTCTTTAAGGCTGCAGACTACGGCATAGTGGGCGATGCTTTTGAAGTAATGCCTAAATTAAATGCTGCATTAAAGAAATTTAAAGAAGAAAATTAATACATGAAGTTTTTTGAAACTAAAAATTTCTTAAAAATAAAAATGGCAGCAATGATTTTGCTGCCATTGATTCTTTTGTTTTTGCCCAAAACACAATTTGATACGGGACCAACTACTTGTTTAATTACTCTTATCTCGGGATATAATTGCCTTGGGTGTGGTATGACGAGAGCTTGTATGCGATTGATCCATTTGGATATTCCAGGAGCCATGGAATTCAATAAATTGAGTTTAATTGTTTTTCCGGT
>JBIILY010000209.1:0-3430 GCA_044338225.1 Chitinophagales bacterium | reverse complement strand
TTCACTTTTGACCGTACTAATTTTAATACAATATCAATATCATGTATCATCAGATCCATCACAACGGAGACTTCTGTTCCTCGCGGATTAAAGGGTGCCAATCTGTGAATTTCAAAAAACTGAGGATCTACAAGTTCTTTTTCTATGGAAGTAAATGCAGGATTGAAGCGCTCTACATGGCCTACTTGCACCTTCAAGTCCGTCCCCTCTATCATTTGAGACAATATTTTAGCCTCTTCCAATGAATAACAAATAGGTTTTTCAATAAATACATGCTTGGAAGCGGCAATGGCTTGCTTTGCATATTCAAAATGAAATTGAGTAGGTGTGACAACATCAATTATTGAAGAAAACTGCAATAATTCATCATAACTTTGAGTTATCGAAACACCATATTGCTCTGCAATCCATTGTAGTCGTTCTGAGTTATTATCAAAGACTCTAATTTGTTCAGCAGAAACTAATTCCAGCCATTGTTTTAAATGTATTTCACCTAAATGTCCTAATCCTACTATTCCTATTTGATTCATATTCTCAAAAAAATGGCCCAAATTTTCATTTGAGCCATTCACTTTTTTATTTTGTTATAAATTCTATATCCACTCTTCTATTAACTGTTCTTCCAGCCTCGGTATCATTATCTCCTTTAGGAACACTAGGGCCATAACCTATGGTAGAGATTCGTTCACCTTCTATACCTTTTTGCATAAAGAACATTTTAACAGCTTCGGCTCTATCAATAGACAATTTCATGTTTTTCTCAAGTTTACCTACATTATCTGTATGACCTTCTAATTTAATTTTATAAGAAGGATTCTCTTTCAAAATTTTAGCCACAATATTCAAGGAATTAAACGAAGATTTTTTAATCACCGAACTACCTGTAAAAAATTCAAGATTTTCCTGAGCCAATTTAGCTGCTTTTTTCTCTTCAGATACTGGACATCCTTTATTTGCTTTCAATCCCGCTTCATTAGGACAATCATCTTCTATATCTATAATTCCATCTGCATCCGTATCCTTTGGCTTTTCTTCTGGACAACCATTGTTTGCAATCAATCCAGCTACATCAGGACATTTGTCTACATTGTCAGGAACTTTGTCTCCGTCTTTATCAGGACATCCATCCAATTCTTTTTTACCTTTTTCTTTTGGACACTTATCTATATCGTCCGACAATCCATCGCCATCTGTATCAGGGCAACCACCATATTCTTTAGGGCCAGCTTGTTTTGGACATTTATCTTCGCTATCAATGATACCATCATTATCTGCATCGGGACATCCACTCGTAATAAGCGGTCCTTTTTTGGTAGGACATTTATCTTGATTATTAGGAATACCATCTTCGTCATCGTCTGGCGGAGCACATCCCATATTGTCACAATCGCCAGGAATATCTTTACATTTATCAATTTTATTTGAAATTTTATCGCCATCAAAGTCTTTTGGAACTTTTTTATTCATGATTGGAATATTTACACTAAAGTTAAATCCAAAATTCTTTGTCTGTTTTTTTACGCCTGTAGCAATGAGCCAATCTTGCACCGCCAAGTTAAAGCAGAACAAACGCAAACCTGCGCCCACATTAACCTCTTTGCTCAACATGTGATATTGGACTGGAAAATAAATTCCAAATGCTTTTCCTTCCCATCTAGGCACTATACTTACAAATGAATTATTGAGCATAGAAGCCGTTTTGTTATTTAATACAAACGAAAGTGTACCGTTTACAGCCACATACAATCCTTTCCATACTCTATAATCAAAGAAAAAATTGGCTCTAGTAGGTGTCCATACACTATAATTTACGGGTGTAGTATCAATTTTAACACCTATCAAAGCTAAAGAATCTCTAAAAGCTTGGTAATCATACGGTTTTTGAAAACGCTTAAATCTTTCTGTTTTGAATAAAGCACTATCAAATGTAACAGAAGATAATGGAATTGAACTATTGAAAGCCACTTGACCAAAATCTACTACGCTAATACCTATTCGATATTTATATTTATTCAAATCATTTCTTAAATTATCAGTTTTACAGTCCATCTCATAAGTATAGTCTTTTCCATCTCTTTTTTCATAGATTAATCCCAAATCCGCTCCAAAGCCCATATTGCTAAATCCAAAAGAAGGCGTTTGAAACTTACCATTTTGATAAAAAGCATTGGAATAATACGTATTCATGGTTCCATTGGCCGTTCGAGCGAATTCTCTATTAAATACATCCACATACAAATTATCGGATTGAAAAGCATTGTTCAATAAGCCTAAATTTGCTTTTAATGTAATAGCTGCTTTTAAGTAATTTTTCTTTTTATTTATCAATTCTCTTCCATAAGTAAGCCCTATATATGCCCAAGCCGTTCCGTTAGCACCAAAACCAGAGTTATCAGAAGGTTTCCAAGTACCAGTATCTTTTGAATCATAGGCAAATCGAGCTAATAGTTCAGACAAATTATTAACAGTAAAAAATGTCTTAACACCTGTGGAAAGGGCTATAGAATGTTTTTGATTAAAATTATACATCAAACTGATAGAAGGAATATCCATAACGGCGTAAGCACTTTTTTTACTGCCATCAAGAGTTTGTGGTAAATAAGTTCTTCTATTTGAGTCCACAATATTGGGAGGAGAAAATGAAACTAAATCCTTGCTTGCTCCTACGAAATTATTGCTTGCACTCATGCCTATTCCAAACAAGGTAGCATGAAATTTATATCTACTATCTACAATCTCCGCTGGATTGTATTTAAGTCCATGAACCCCCGCAAATGGCGTATTAAATTCCCCAAAATTCAACTGGGAAAAAACATTTTGAACTGTAAAAAGCAACAAAATTTGTAAATATAATCTCATTTTATTCGTATTAAAAAGCGCAAATTTAATTTTTTTTCAGCAAATACTATAATTTTTAATTTTAACGCAATGTTGCGCCAACTTCTTTCTTCAATGATTCGAGTACTTTATTTATATATTTTTCAATATCTGCATCTTCCATCGTTTTTTGTTTATCCTGCATAGACAAACGAATAGCATATTGTTTTTTACCTTCAAAAGCGGCATCTTTAAACACATCAAAAAGACTCACATCGAGCAAAACCTCACGCAATTCTTTCTTGCATACTTGCTCCAACGCTGAAAAAGCAACCGCTTCATCTACAATCAATGCCAAATCTCGTTTTACAACGGGGAATTTTGAAATCTCGGTATACGTTATTTTTTTATTCGCTACCAATTCGTATAAAGCATCTATATTTATTTGAGCAAAAAATAAATCTTGTTTGATATCAAATGATTTTTTCATTTCATTGGAAACCTCACCCATTTGGCCTATTTCATTTTTTTTGAATAAAATTTTGGAGCCATAATTAAAGAATTTTATTTCTAAATCTTCAAATTTCAAATTGTCTATAAATCGATTCAAAAT